>MNWK01000026.1 GCA_001872485.1 Parcubacteria group bacterium CG1_02_44_31 | reverse complement strand
TGTTTACCCCCTCAGACGGGGTAAACTTTTTCGAAAAAAGGAAAATACTCGGATTTCTTACATAAGCATGTATGAAGAAATTTGATTTGTCTGTATTTGGGACGATCGTTCTAAATAGGGACAAATCAAATATTATTAATAGACCATTCTTGTATAACAAAGGTATAACAAAATCAATAAACCATTCAAATATAACAAAAATGCAAAAAGGGTGAATAGATGATAAAGCGTTGAAGTAGTTCGTTGGTTCAAAACCGTGCCAGTTCGCTGCCCGAAGTGTTTCTGAAACCAATTTCATCGCTTTAAAAAGTAGACAACATTAAGGAATTCTTACACCGCAATTCTTCGCATAACGTCGCAGGTAGGGAAGGTCAGCTCATGGCTGGAGGAATTTGGATTTAGGGTTTGATAATTATTGTGTATAGAGAACTCTTTTGTGTGCCAGAGGTAAAAGTTGATTTTTTATTCCTTTTTATGTATACTGATTTATTATGTTAACTTTGCGGCTACAACGAACAGGACGAAAGCATGCGCCGAGTTTTCGCGTGATTGCAACCCCAAAAGGCAAGGGCGGCCCTAAAGGAAAACCAATTGAATATCTCGGATGGATGAATCCGCTGCTTAAGCAATTTTCTTTGAATAAAGAACGGATTTTGTATTGGATTTCACAAGGAGCTCAAGTGTCTGCAACATTGCATAATTTATTGATTAAGGCAGGTGTGATAACTGGCAAGAAAATCGCAAAACATCATTTTGTTTCTCAAACTCCTGCGCCTGAAGCGTCCACAGCGTCTGCAACACAATCTGCTGTTTCAAAAGTTGAAACTCTCTCTGCTACAACACAAGAAGCATCCGTAGCGCAACCCGTTACCCACGCACCAGTCCCGCTTAGCGGGACTGTGCGGGGTTCCGCCCCTTGGAGCCCCGAAAACAAAGGAGTCGCGGGTGTGAACCAGCGGGGCTCCACTTCCGAAATTACTGTTCAAGCCACTGAATCTGCTCCGACGGAATCAATACTCGAGCGAAAAGCAGAATAATCATTGTTATTTATGGGTTTCGTCTTCGCAAGAACTTTGTTCTTGCGAAGACCTACAGATTTCTAATGGGGTTGACCCAGCACCACTTTTTACCCAGAGTTTAGAATACAAAAGTGGTGCTGGGTTGACTTTTTTGAGAAGCGTGCCATAATACGCCTGCCTTGATGCATCATGCATTCAAGCCAGAGTCGAACCAAAGTAAATCAGAACGTACCTTTTATTGCTATGGCTACAGAAGCTTCTTACCAGGAATTTCTTGAATATCTGGTAAAGGGGATTGTTGATTATCCCGAAGATGTCTCGGTTGAGCGCAAGCTTGACGAGCGAGGTGTGCTTTTGACTTTGAAAGTCCACAAAGACGACATGGGAAAGGTCGTGGGACGCAGGGGAGCAACAGCCCAAGCGATTCGCACGCTCCTTCGCATTGTGGGCATCAAGAGCGATGCGCATGTGAACCTCAAAATCGAAGAGCCCGAAGGTTCTACATTTCAGCATCAGCAGTCAGTTGTTGAGCCAGTGCCAGTACCGGCACCGACTTCAACGCCGGTTTCAGCAGCGCAGACCGTTGACCAGATGGTTGAAGATTTGAAGATATAAGATTATCAATGAATCAGAAAACGTCCCGCAGTAATGCGGGATGTTTTCTGATATACTCATAATATGAAGTTTGATATTATTACTATTTTCCCCGAAGCGTGCGAGTCGTATATGAAAACGTCCATTGTGGGCAGGGCTCAGCGCATGAAAAAAATCCGCGTTGCAATTCATAATTTGCGCGCGTGGACCATTGATAACCATAAAACTGTTGATGATAAACCATACGGCGGAGGCGTGGGTATGGTGATGAAAATAGAGCCATTGTATAAAGCAGTGCGGGCGTTGCGGCCGGACAAAAAAACACGCGTGATTTTATTATCTGCAAAAGGAAAATTATTTACCCAGCGTCATGCGAAACGTTTGACGCGTTACAGCCGCATCGTCTTACTGTGCGGGCATTATGAAGGTGTTGATGAGCGCGTTGCAAAGTACATTGCCGATGAGGAACTTTGTATAGGCGAGTATGTATTAACCGGAGGCGAACTTCCTGCTTTGGTGGTTGTGGATGCCGTAACACGATTGCTTCCGGGTGTTTTAGGCAAAGACGAATCAACGCGCGAAGAATCGTTCAGCATAGCAGGTGTACGCGAGTATCCGCAGTATACTCGTCCTGAAATATTCAAGCTTTCAGGCAAGTCGCGCCGGGTTCCCAAAGTGCTTTTATCAGGAAATCATGCGAAAATTTCAGCGTGGCGGCACAGCCATATGAAACCCCGTAGTGAATTCTCGACAGCGCTTTGCGCAAAAAGATATATAACACGTCGAGATATATAATCCGTCGAGAATCTACTACAGGGTGAAACCCCGTTACTGTTCCGTTTAACGAGTCTGGCACTGGGATAGGTTGATATTAAGCTGTTTTTGTGGTATAATTACACTATGTTCAGCAAAACCATACAAACTATCAAAACGTTTTTTGTCCCCAACCAGCAAAACGGGTTTATGCCGCATGCGCTTCGCACGAGAACTATTGCGTTGTATGTGTTGATTGTTGTATTTATTAAAAGCGTGTCATTGCTTTCGGGGCTCACGCTTCCCGCAACGCGGTTTTTCGCAGATGTGACATCCCAACTGGTTATTACGCTTTCCAATAACGAACGCGTAAAGCAAGGGCTTCAGCCGCTTGCGGAAAACGCGATTTTGGACAATGCCGCGATGCAAAAAGCGCAGGATATGATTGCGAACAAATATTTCGCGCACAATTCTCCGCAAGGCGTTGACCCGTGGTATTGGTTCAAAAAAAGCGGATACCAATATACCTACGCGGGCGAAAACTTAGCAATTGATTTTTTTGAAAGCAGCGATGTGGTGCGAGCGTGGAAGAATTCTCCTTCCCACTGGGAAAATTTAATCAATCAAAATTACAAAGATATTGGCGTGGCAGTGGCGCGGGGCAATATTGAAGGGTATGACACGACCGTGGTGGTGCAGCTGTTTGGCTCTCCAAAAGCAACAAAACCCGCAACGCAGCCAAGTATTTCGCCAAAACCTTCTGCGCGTCCGTCGCCCCGTGTTTCTCCTATAGCGTATACGTCGCCTGTTGCAACACCAGCGCCGAGCGTTGAGGGTTCTGCCATAGTTCAACCAGTGCAGCAAATCGTAGCAACTCCGACAAGCCAAACAACGATTTCGCATAAAATAGTGCGAACCGTTCCGACATTAGTTTCCAGTGTTATGGATACGGTTATGAATCCAACTATTATATTGGGAGCATTTTTAGCGTATTTGTTAATTGTTTTTGCGCTTGGCGCGTTTTCTAGATTGTATGCTTTCAAACCGCAAGCGTTGGTTGGTATGGCTATTGTGATTATTATCGTAACCAGCATGATTGCGCTTCCAGGCGTGAAAGACATTTTGCATACGCAAGCGCGCGCGCTTCCACCCATGCAAACCATGATGCCATAAATGATTTTTTGTATGCGTTCATATTCTTTTACGCATGAAGTGTGGCTGTTTGTAAAATATCTTGCAGGATATTTTTTATTGCTTTTGCCTGTGATGGTATTACTTTTTGATGGCAGGGCTCTTGTTGCGCAAACGTGGTGGTATGCAACGCATATGGGCTTGCCTGATAAAGTGGTTGTTTTTTCTCCACTTACTCACACAGCAAAATCCGAACCTACTCACACAGCAAAACCCGAGCAGGTTGTGGATATCAAGGACTATGAAGTTCCTTCTGGCGTTTTCAAAGGAGACGTGAAAGCGTTTTTGATTGTTCCCAAAATCAAGATTTCCGCCCCGATTGTTTTTCCTGATACGGTTGATAATTCAGCGCTCCTTTCGTATTTGGAGCGAGGAGTAATTAAATACAAAGATACTTCGGAAATTGGCAAACAAGGGATAGCGATTATCTTGGGCCATAGTTCTGCGTATCCGTGGTATCGCGGGCAATATGGGTCTGTGTTTGCATTGCTTTCCAAACTTGAACCCGGAGACCAATTTGCGATTTTCACGCGAGACAAAAAATTCGTGTATCAGGTAACG
>MNWK01000034.1 GCA_001872485.1 Parcubacteria group bacterium CG1_02_44_31 | reverse complement strand
CATTTTCTTCTCCGCTTTCAAGCTCCTTTGATTCAATGTTCCCCTTGGTCAATTGGTCTACTTTGCCAACTAAGAGCCCGAGTCGCTTTTCGGAACTGTCATACGCGCCTTGCGCATTGCCCAAATGTTTACCCAATAAACGGAAATCGTCTGCAAGTTTTTCTCCGTCTTTTTTGATGCGCGTAAATCGCTTGATAATTTCCTGTGTTTGCCTACTCATCTGCACGTCATGGAACCAATGCTCAATGGTTTTTAAATGCAGATACAACTGGTTCGGCGATGTGACAACAATTTTTTTGTTCCATGCGTATCCCGTAATATCCTCTTTGCGCATTGGAGAACTGGGATTAATCATTTCGTAATACACCGCTTCTGCGGGCACATACATCATGGCGTAATCCAGCGTGCCTTCATCAGGCAGAATATATTTCGTCGCAATTTCATCAATGCGCGCTTTCACATCCCGAACGAACGCCGCTCGCGCAATATCTTTTTCAATTTCAGTCGGCACCTCAACAAGTTTTGTAAAGTTCTCCGCTGGGAACTTGGCGTCAATCACAAGCATTCTGCCATCAGGTAATTTGAAAACCGCATCGGCGCGCTCACCCGATACAAACATGTGCTGAAGTTCATACAATTCTTTGGGATAAAATTGCGACAATAAATGTTCGAGCGATGCTTCACCCCATGTTCCGCGCAGTTTCGGTGATTTGAATATTTCCTGAAATGTTTGCACGCCCTGCATGCTTTGCTCAACATTTTTCAACAGTCCGCTGATTTCAGTTGATTTCTCCACAAACGAACGCATTTCTTTGTTCAACGCCCCGGACGACATATCAAGGCGGCCCTGCATGGCATTCAGCTGATTTGCCAAATGCTCCATGATTTGCACTTGCATGGTTGTCATAGTTTTTTGCAAATCCCCGATTGCCTGATTTTGCGAGATATCCGCATAGCGTTTTTTCAACAATACTGAAACCAAAAACGCAATCACGCCAACCAGTATGACAAAACCAAATGCTGCAAAAATTACAAATGTCGTATTCATAGTACGTATTGTACCTTTTCGACAAAAAATTGTCTACGATGCTTTATCCAGCACCAGTTTTGTTATGACAAAACTGGTGCTGGATTTACCCAACACCAGTTCCGCTTGACAAAACTGGTGCTGGATTTACCCACGGGGTTTACTTTCCACACGTATGTTTCGTAAATTGCGTTTGCCAAAACGCTCTGCAGCGGCAACTACGGCCAATGGCGCGAAATACCATATGCCATTTGCTATGGGGTTGCCAAAAACGCGCAAACCAAAACGCGGAAGCGCAAAAGCAATTTGTTCAGGAAATGCCACGGCAAGAGTAGAAATGAAAAAACCCGCTAATGAACAATAAATTGCAAAACTGGCAAACCATGGAAATATGCGGCGCCCAATGGGAATATATTTTTGCAATAGCGCATACAGTCCCGCAAACAACAATACATCGCACGCAGCCATCACCGTTTCAGGCCGAACGGAAAACGCGCGCATGGGAAACGAATCATATACTGCCGCAGCCACATCAGCCACAATCAACAAACCTGCCCGCCACACATACAATGAAACGAGCATGCGCACGGCTTTGCGCGCGGGAAATGTAATGCTTGCGAAAAAAAGCGCCAGCAAAATAAATGTGCACAAAGCAATTTCCGGAGTAAAGAAATGAAGAATTGCTGTTGTCATTATTTCGCGTCTTGGAAAAATTTTCTTGCAAACTCATCCATCGCCTGCTTCATTTTTTGCGTCACATCCGATGCGTTTTCAACATCAATGTGTAGATTGACGCCGTGCGGGCCTTGATAGGTAAACCGATATGTTGGACGCGCCTGCGTGCGCGTCCGCCTGCCAGTATCAAAATGAATGCCGCCTCCGCCCATGCCCACAAAAAAGTCGCGCAATAAATCATCAAGCGACCCGGAAAAACCGAATCCGCCGGAAAACGGCTCAAACCCCATGCCTTCAAAATCTCCGCCAAAAGCAGGTCCTCTTTGCCTTGCGCTGCTGCCAAATCCGTATTGGCGCATCATATCGTATTGCGCGCGCTTGTCTTTGTCGGAAAGCGTTTGGTATGCCTCGTTGATTTCCTTGAATTTTTTTTCATCACCGCCCGGCCGGTCAGGATGATACTGATGCGCAAGCTCGCGGTATTTCCGCTTGATTTCGTCCTCGCCGGCTTTTTCCGAAACTCCCAAGATTTTGTAATAATCCTTATTCTGCATATATATACAAATTCAAATTTCTAATCCCCGCCTGCTTACCGCAGGCAAAGCCCAAATGACAAAACCCTTTGGTATTCAATCATTTGACATTTATTTAACATTTGGAATTATAACAATAGTGTTTCTTTCTCCACCATCATCGTTCCTATACGCACAATCCGTAACGCGCGTAACAGGGAAAACATTGCGATAAACAACATATCAAAAATAAATCCGAAAAACCTTAATACGGTATACAACGTCACGAACACGATTCCTGCAAAAACTTTTTCAATCATTGACTGCGTTTCAGGGCTCAAACGCAGATAGGCGTTATCCAACCACGCAAATATAATGTCGGGCAATGTTTCTGTTCCTTTCAATTTCATGCCAAACCACGAACTCAATTGGCTTATCATGTTTGCCCTTGCTTCTTTTTTTGCGGCTTCCAATAATTGATTCATGTTTGGCAATTCAAACCCTTGAGGAATTTGATTCACCATATCCTGAATACCGGAAAGGTCAGAAGCTTTTTGTTTTTGCACGAGCGTGTCAACCAGCGAGTTAATGGTTGCATCTGACTGATATCCGGGATACACAAGGCGCACCACGGGGTCCCCTGCCTGAAACAATGCTTGTATATCTGCCTTTGTGACAAACAATCCTTTTTGAGACGACCTGGGTATTGTATACGCAAACGCAATCAACAAACTTATGAAAACAATGGAACTCGCGCGCAGTCCGGAAAACACATCTCTTGCGCGCACATGAATGGCATTGCTCATATATTGGGCGGCGCGCATATATCCGAAAAGCGCAATGACCGCGAACACCAGCCACAAAACAAGCGCGCCATATCCACCCATACGAATCAAGAGCGGGACGCATGAAAGCAAACTGTATATTCCAGCAAGAACCGCAGCCGTAACCCATGATGTTGCTAAGCTGAAAACCGCGTACAAAAATATCCATATGACGCAACCTACCGCAGCCCAAAGCAAAAAAACGAACATGTTGCTTGTTCGAAACGAATATTCAATCAACGCGCCCGTGCCTGCTGAAAACACAATGCCTAAAAACAGCACTATGAATTTTTTAAAAACTGCTCCGCGCGAAGCTGAATCTTCCACTGACACAACATTTGTTTTTTGCGATTGTTCAAACATAATCTTGAATCTTGGATCTTGAATCTTGGATCTTGAAAGCGGAGCATTGTCTTCGCAAGAACAAAGTTCTTGCGAAGACTTTACTATTTTATCCAGTCGTAGTCCCGCTATGCGGGACGAAGGTTGGATAAGGCCAAGAGGAACTTCATGATTTATGAATTTTGATTTTCCGGAGGAGTATCTGATTTTGGCTGATTCTCGTCTTTTGGCTGATTTTCGTTGTCCTGCTTGCCATACATTTGCGAACCGATTTGCTGTACAACATCTGAAAGCTCCTGTATGGAACGTTTGATTGCCTCAACATCATCCCTGTCCCTTACAGCTTTCAAATCATTCATTTTGGCAGTGATTTTTTCTTTCACATCCGCAGGGACTTTATCCCCAAGGTCTTTCATAGACTTTTCCGCCTGATACATAAGCGCGTCTGCGGAATTGCGCGTGTCAATCAACTCTTTTTTCTTTGCATCTTCAGCGGCATGCGCTTCAGCTTCATGTTTCATGCGTTCAATTTCTTCTTTGGACAAACCAGTTGATCCTTCAATGCGGATTGATTGCTTTTTCTTCGTTGCTTTATCCATCGCGGTAACTGATAAAATACCGTTTGCGTCAATGTCAAATGTAACCTCAATTTGAGGCACGCCGCGCGGAGCAGGCGGGATGCCGTCCAAAATAAATCGCCCTAAACTCTTATTGTCCTGCGCCATGGGACGCTCGCCCTGAAGCACATGAATTTCAACAGATGTTTGATTATCAGATGCGGTTGAATATGTTTCCGTGCGCGCGGTCGGAACCGTGGTGTTCTTCGCAACCATAGTCGTCATCACATTGCCTAATGTTTCAATGCCTAAACTTAACGGCGTAGCGTCCAAAAGCAGCACATCGCGCACTTCCCCTTGCAAAATGCCTGCTTGCACTGCAGCGCCAACTGCCACAACTTCGTCGGGGTTAATGTCTTTATGCGGGTCTTTGCCAAAATATTTTTTCACTGCTTCCTGAATCGCGGGCATGCGCGTTTGACCTCCGACTAAAATCAATTCATTGATATCCGACTTCGTCAGTTTGGATTCGCGAAGCGTTTGCTGGACAAGCTCAATGGATTTGTCAATATAATCGCGCACCAAATCTTCAAGTTTTGCGCGCGTCAGCTTCATGAGAAAATGTTTCGGCCCCGACGCATCAGATGTGATAAACGGCAAATTAATTTCTGTTTCGGTCATCGTAGAGAGTTCATGCTTTGCGCGCTCCGCCCCTTCTTTCAAACGCTGCAGCGCAAGATTATCTTTGGACAAATCAATACCTTCCTGCTTTTTATATTCAATAATCAAATGGTCAATAATCCTACGGTCAAAATCGTCTCCGCCCAAATGCGTGTCTCCGCCAATTCCTTTGACTTCAATGGTATCGCCGCCAATTTCCAGCACGGAAATATCAAACGTGCCGCCGCCGAAATCGTATACGAGCACGCGCTCTTCTTTATGTTTATTAAATCCATACGCGAGCGCAGCAGCGGTCGGTTCGGGAAGCACGCGGCGGACCTTAAACCCCGCAATTTCTCCCGCTGCTTTGGTTGCCGCGCGCTGGGAATCGTCAAAATACGCAGGGCATGTAATAACCGCTTGTTCAATTTCTTCTCCGAGTTTTGATTCGGCATCTTGCTTCATTTTCATCAAGACATACGCTGAAACTTCTTCCGGACGATACTTTTTTCCATTCATGGCAACCTCTACCCCGCCGGATTGGGATTGCACGATTTCATATGGAAGCAATTTTTTGTCATACTGCACCACGTTATCGGAAAATCGCCTGCCGATTAAACGCTTGACCGAGAAAATAGTGTTTGACGGATTCACCACTGCTTGGCGTTTTGCCGTGACTCCCACCAAGCGCTCGCCTGATTTTGAAATCGCGACAACCGATGGCGTCAACCTGCTTCCCTCCTGATTTTCCAAAATGCGCGGCTGGCCGCCTTCAATAATTGCCATGACCGAGTTTGTTGTTCCCAAATCAATTCCTAAAATTTTTGCCATATGAGTTTAATTAAATAACTAATAACTGATAACTAATGACTTATAACTTACGACCTACAATGAATGACTTATAACTTATAACTGATAACTGATAACTTGTTGGAAATGAGGTTTATGAAAACCTATTGTACTATTTTCACTCGCGCTGCGCGCAATACTTTTCCATACAGCATATATCCTTTATGAACAACTTCGCAAATACTGCCTGAAGACTTTCCCTCTTGTGCAACTGATTCAATCACTTCGTGCAATTCCGGATTAAATTGGTCTCCTGTATTCGCTGGAATCTCTTCCAGCCCGCGCTTTTTCAATATACTCTCAAACTGGGTACAAATCAAATCAAATGATTTTTTTTCTTGTTCTGTTTGAGCATGGCTGACCGCAAGATGAAAACTGTCTATAATAACTAAAAGGTCGTACAACAAATCTTCATTGGTAAACTGCGCAATGCGGCTCACGCGTTCCGTTTCCGCTTTTTGGTAATTCGCATAATCCGCGCGGGCGCGCTGCCATCCTGCAAGATATTCATCCCTTATTTTTGCGCACTCTTCAAGCTCTTTGCGGAGTTTCTCGCACGACTGGTATGAATCTCCATCACCGTGTTTTGTATGTTTTTTCTCTTCTTGTTTTTTTTCTTCTGCCATATATATGTTAGTTCAAAGAAAATGCGCTGCGCGACAAACAGCGTTTGACTAATTGAAACGTTTTCCAATTTCGTTCATACGGCATGCGAACAGGACCGATGACAAAGAAAACCGCGTCCCGATTGTTTCCTGCCCGGACTGAACCGGTCATGGAGCTGAACGCATCGCTTGCACACGTCAACGTACCGCGCTCGGCAACCCGAATACGCATCGGCGTATCGCGCAATTCAGAAAACAACTCGTTACGGATATTTACTATATCATCAACCAGCCGCGCAAGCTGACAATATTCGTCGCGCGTGGAAAAATCCGGCTGGGAAAATAATTCTTGTACGCCGTCAAACGCAATGTTCATATCCTCATCAATAAGCGCGCTTAACGCGAATGTCCGATGAGCCAAAAACGCCATTGCCTGTTCGTATGACTCAAACGCACTGTGTTGTGTCTCGCACTCTTCGCTATTTTCGGATGCAAGAAATTCATCAACGAAAAATCGGTATGCTTTGTTCGTTGGCACGCTTCCTGACGAATAATACATTTTGCGCACATATCCTTGGTCAGTAAGCCGCGCAAGCTCGTTTCGGATGGTTGCCGGACTGCACGAAACAGAAAACCGATTCGCTAAAAAACTGGAGCTCACCGGCTGCGCGCAGTCAACATACTCACGCACGAGCGTTTTTAACAATTGGCTTTGACGTTCATTCATACAATGGATCCCCACAGGCGAAGCCCATAACGTACGCTTTCTCATTAACGTAAAAAATCCTTCGGCCAGAGGCTGATCCGCCTATGGCGGAAAATTCTAAGCACTAAACTCTAAATAATTTCAAAATTCAAATGTTCTAAATTCAAAACTGTTTTGTATTTTGGATTTTGGAAATTGGAATTTGTTCAAGATCCATGATTCAAGATCCATGATTTGAAAAGAAGCCCATGGTCTTCTGGCTGAATGGATAAAAGATACTAATATACCTGCCGTCATACCTTACATATCAAGACAGCCGGGCGAATGGTACTAATGATACTAATACTAATTGGTGATTATACTGCTTAGCAATCAAATGTCAAGGCTGCTAATATAGCATTAAGCTGATAACAAAGGCTGAATTCAAGTAAGACCAAGTAAAACGCACCAACGAAAAGCGCGCAGAACACTGCGCGCTTTTTCTGTTAGTTATATGTGAAGCTCCACGGGCTTATCCAGCCTTCGTCCCGCACAGCGGGACTTCGGCGGAGTAGACCGCCCGTGGCATCTTGCTGTTTGGGGTTTCGGGAGCTGAAATCCCGCCCGCCTGCATCGCTATGCAAGCATTGCGGGCAGGTACCGACCCGTTTGACGGGACTGGTACTGGGATAAATTGCTCATTTGTCATTCCTCCCATCTTCCCGTATAATACAATCGTACAAGCCTCCAGCCGCAGATTATTAGTTATAAGTTATAAGTCGTTCGTTATTAGTTATTAGTTAAAATACATGCGCATTATCAAAGAAAAAATTACATGGTACCACCTTTCATCTGCAACAAGCGAAGAGTTGGAATTCATAAAAAGCGAACTCAAAATGCCGGAGCCGGTCATGCAAGAGCTCCAATCCCCTTCTTCGCGGCAGAAAATGGAATCATACCCGGGGCTTTTATATGTCATTGTCAAATTTCCTATTTACGAAAAAAAGAAAAAAACATGCAGAGCAGTTGAAATTGATTTTATTATTACGGATTCGGCAATCGCAACGATTACGTATGAACAAATCCAACCACTTGAAGAGCTTTTCACTCAATGCGAACAACTTGAAGGATTAAGGCAAAAAACATTCGGCAACACAACCGCAGAACTTGCCGAAGCTATTTTCTCGCACGTGTTCACCTACGGCATGCGCGAACTGACGCATATTGATAAAAGCATCAATGAAATTTCAGAACAGCTCTATCAAGGAGTTGAAAAAAGCATGATTCCTTTGATTGCATTGGTTAAACGCGACGTGCTTGATTTTCGAAGAATTTTAAAACCAACCGAAGGGGTTTTACACGATTTACACGACGTCTCCAAAGCTTTGTACGGAGATGAAAAACTATTCACATTTAACAATATCATCGGAGTATACGAGGATATATGGGATGTGGTGGAAAACCAAAAAGACACTATTGAAAGTTTAGAAAGCACAAACCAAGCATTGCTTTCAAGCAAAATCAACGAAGTTATGAAAATCCTTTCCATTATAGCGTTTTTGCTCGCGCCGTTTACCATCGTAGGAAGTATGTTTCAAATGAACCTGCAATTCACCCCGATTGCCGGCATGCCCGGGGATTGGTGGATTGTAATGGCTATTATCGCGGCTTGTTGCATTGGGCTTTTTATTTATTTCAAAAAGAAAAAGTGGATATGAAACACATGATACAGAACAAACAACTAACAACAAGCGAAAAGCGAAAAGCGAAAAACGAAAAACGAAAAACGAAAAACGAAAAACGACGGCGCGACAGCATTATTCCCATCAAGCTTTATAATACCGCAACAAAGAAAAAACAGATTCTCAAACCGTATCGCGCGAATACAATCCGCATGTTTGTATGCGGCCCTACTGTGTATGATTATGCGCACATCGGGCATGCGCGTACCTACATCGCCTACGATATGTTTGTACGATTTTTGCGCATGGCTGGCTATACCGTGGCATACATTCAAAATATTACGGATATAGACGACAAAATCATCACGCGAGCGCGCGAGCAAAAAATGATACCAAAGGACCTCGCGCGCAAATTTGAAAAAGAATACAGGGCCGATATGAAAAACCTCTTGGTTATATCTATATCGCGTTATGTGCGCGCAACATCCAAAATCAAAGAAATTATAAGCCAAGTGAAACGCCTTTTAGAAAAGAAATACGCCTATTTCACCCCGGACGGAATCTATTATGACGTCTCGCGCTTTCAAGATTATGGCAAACTCGCTGGCAGAACTGCGCTTTCGGCAGAGGACTCAATAACGAGAATTGACGAATCAGTGCAAAAACGAAATAAAGGCGATTTTTGCTTATGGAAATCCGCAAAACCGCAAGAACCGAAATGGAAAAGCCCATGGGGATGGGGAAGACCGGGTTGGCATATAGAAGATACCGCAATATCCGAGCATTTTTTCGGTCCGCAATATGAAATACACGGAGGGGCTGTTGACCTCATATTTCCACACCATCAAGCGGAAATAGCGCAAATGGAAGCTTTGTCCGGCAGAAAACCAATGGTCCAAATATGGATGCACACAGGATTTTTGCGTATAGGAAAAGAAAAAATGTCAAAATCGCTTGGGAATTTCACCACAATCCGCGATGCGATGCGCACCGTTCCTGCTCATGTGCTTCGGTTATTTATCGCTTCAACCTTGTATCGCTCGCCTATACTCTTTCATGAATCCATGATTCAACAAGCCCGTGAAAACTGGGAAACCATTAACTCAATGTATAATACCATTCGCCTTATGCATGCCCGCATCGCCCATAACACAAACGCAAAACGAGAAATTTCCCGCATACAACAATACCAAAAACAATTTCGCGCGATGCTCGCAGACGGCTTCAATACCCCTCGCGCGCTCGCGATTGTATTTACATATATTAAGTTCATCCAATCCCTAGGACAATCTCTTTCCCAAGAAACGCGCGCAGCAGCTTTGGAATTCTTCACAGACATAGATACAGTATTCGGCATCCTTCAAAAACAAAAACTGTCCGCCATACCCCGCACCATCACCAATCTTGTTGCGAAACGAGAACAATTTCGGAACAACAAACAATGGCAGCAAGCTGACGCTGTCAGAAAACAAATTGAACGAGCAGGTTATTGCGTTGAAGACACGCCAAGCGGCTCTCGGTTAAGAAAGAAATAATCCACCACATACCCACATATACGTTTGTAAAATACAAAGAAAAATAGGACAATACATTAAATTAAAAACAACACCCACAATCATTACAGAATAAACGATTGCTGATTCTGTAATGTCCGGAAGTACCTTATTGTATTAAAAAACTATTTCAATGGCGCGAAAACAACAATCGGATACTGACAAGTTAAAACTCCCTCCGCAAGATATTGAAGCTGAACAATCAGTGCTAGGGGGTATTATGATTGATAAAAACGCGATTACCAAAGTCGCGGATATTTTGGTTGCAGAAGATTTTTACCGTCCGAACGACCAAAAAATCTACGAAACAATGCTTGAGCTTTTTTCCAAAAGCCAACCCATTGATATTCTGACTGTTTCAAGCCGGCTCAAAGAAAAAGAACAGCTTGAAGAAGTCGGCGGCATATCGTACCTGACCGAACTGATAAATGCGGTTCCCACGTCAAGCCATATCGCGCATTACGCAAAAATCGTAAACAAAAAACGGGTTTTGCGCGAACTGCTCGCCGCTTCGTATGAAATCGGCGAATTGGCGTCACACGAAGAAAAAGAAACGCAAGATATCTTAGATGAGGCCGAACAAAAAATTTTTGCCGTATTCCAACGCATTGTCATTAACGCATTCCAACACATCAAACAAGGGTTGAAACAAGCATTTGAACGCATTGACATGTTGCATAAACAAAAAGGGCAATTGCGCGGGGTTCCCACAGGGTTTAAAGCGCTTGATAATATCCTTGCAGGATTGCAAAAGTCAGACCTTGTGATTCTGGCTTCCCGCCCGTCGCTTGGAAAAAGCTCGCTTGCGCTTGATATCGCCAGAAACGCGGCGACAAAACATAAAATCCCGGTCGGGTTATTCACGCTTGAAATGTCGCGCGACCAAGTTATTGACCGCCTTATCGCTGCGGAAGCAAATGTACCGCTATGGAAAATCAGAACAGGCAAACTTTCCGAAGAAGGAAGCCCAAATGACTTTGAACTTATTCAAGAAGCCATGGCGCGGCTTGACGAAGCGCCTATATATATTGACGATACGGCATCACCCACAGTAATCCAAATACGCGCTATGGCGCGACGGCTCAAGGCAGAGTCAGGTCTTGGACTCTTAATTATTGATTACTTGCAATTGATACTGCCCAGCACCAATACGAATAATATTGTCCAGCAAGTCACGGAAATCTCGCGGTCACTCAAGGGTCTTGCCAAAGAACTCAATGTCCCTGTGCTCGCGCTTTCACAGCTCAATCGCGCAGTGGAGCAGCGCCCGAATCAAATCCCGCGTCTTTCCGACCTTCGTGAATCGGGCGCTATTGAACAAGACGCAGACGTAGTCATGCTTATCTATCGCGAAGACCGCGTGCGAGAGGACTCGTCAAGAGAAAACATGGCTGATATTATTGTTGCCAAACACAGAAACGGGCCGCTTGGAAAAGCAACGATCATGTTCGTCGAACAATATGTGAGTTTTCGCGACCTTGCCGATGAACGGTATATCGGGTCGGATGAAGCCGAACTTGAACCCGGAGGGGAACTATAATTTCAACTTAAAATTCGAAAATCAAACATTAAAATGCTATTTTAGAAAACCAGCAAATTTATTTTGACTTTTAACTTTTTATTCTTGAGTTTTTACTATGCTCCCTTACTCGCTTACCAAATTCATTGAACTGTTCGCAAAAATCCCGGGCATCGGCCCGCGGCAGGCACACCGCATCGCGTTTTGGTTTTTGCGCCATGACAAAAACTTTATTTATACGTACGGATTCACGCTAAAAGATTTGGCTGATAAAATCCATGTATGCCCGCAATGTTTTTTCGTATTTGAACAAACCAATGCGGGCGCAGAAACGCTTTGCACCATTTGCAGAAATCCGAGCAGAGACAACACGCGCATTGCGATTGTTGAAAAAGAAACAGACCTGATCAGCATTGAAAAAACCAAAAAATACAACGGTTTATATCATGTGCTCGGCGGGCTGTTTTCTCCAATTGAAGGCAATAATCACGAACTCAAACTCCCGGAGCTTGTCCAGCGTCTGCGCATAAATCCTCAAACACAAGAAGTGATTTTGGCTTTGAGCCATACCGCAGAAGGAGACCTTACGTCCATGGAATTAGAAAAAGTTTTAAAAAACTTCCCGATTGCCATCACGCGATTAGGATTGGGGCTGCCGCGTGGAGCTGATGTGGAATTTGCGGACGAAGATACCTTAGCCAACGCGATATTGTCGCGTCGGTAAGCCCAGTTAGGGGCCCGCTCTCCTTTTTTGGTTGACAGCAACGGCATCCCGCTATGCGGGATTATCTCTAACGATGAAAATCACCGAGTGTTAGATTTGTATCTCGGTGATTTCTATTTCCGTATATTCTGGTTTGAATCCCTTTTTTACTCTGCTGCGGGCTTTGGGACGGTATTTAAAAGTAATTACCTTTTTCCCGCGCGCATGCTTCAGCACCGTTGCCTGAACTGACGCTCCTGCAACTATAGGTTTGCCAACCCGCATAGTATCATTGTCAATAATTGCGTACACTTCAGGAAACGAAACAATAGCACCTTCTTCTTCAATCATCCGGTCAACACGAAATTTCATTTTCGGGACGACCAAATATTGATGGCCTTTAATTTTTACAATTGCCTGCATAAATTGACTTACAACTTATGACTCACAACCAATGACCGTTATATGTCATTAGTCGTCAGTCGTTAGTTAATAGTTAGTAGGTGTTGACCCGGATGAGAATGAACGAATACATAAGCATAAGCGCTTGATACACTGCAGTCATTCCCAAAAGCATCGGGGAAAAGCTGCGCTCCTTTTCAAACACCGCGTATGCCATCATAGCATTTACGACCAAAATTATCAATGCCGTACACGGCCCGATAAACAGCGCCCACCGATCGCCGAACACATCTCCCCCGCCAAACATCCGATATTGGATAATAAACGGCGCGTTGGATACGGGAATAAAAAAATACACCAAAGCAAATGATGCGATTTGCATCACAACATTCAAGCCCAGCAATACGTAAAAAAATTGTTTTGCAGATATGCGCATATCACTTTTGTTTCAACATTTTTATAAGTGAAACACACACCCAAAAACTTTCCAAGATAAAAAATGGAACGCTCCTAATTTCATACGAATACCATACAAGCAAAACACTGCCAACAAAATTCAACCCATATAACAGCCGCGATTTTTCAGAAACAACATTAAACGTATCAAGAACAAACGCCAATAATAGCAGAATAAGGCCTAAAATACCAAAAAACAATGTCATAGAAAATCTCAATTTCTTTCAACTTATTTTATTCTGCCCTCTTTATATATATTTCGGCAGCTCCAGCGGGATTCTCAACCCAGGGGATGTTAAATATTCCAAAGTTGATCCGCCACCCGCCTGTCTACCTTAAATTATCCTATCTTTTCCAGACGATATGCCCGTTTATATTATGTTTTTCGTAGGTTTCCAAAACATCAGCACAAAACTTTTTTAATTCTTCGTTTTTCTCAC
>MNWK01000029.1 GCA_001872485.1 Parcubacteria group bacterium CG1_02_44_31 | reverse complement strand
ATCGGAAATTCTAATCCTTTTACGCTGTGCAAGGTCATCAACGTGATGCGTTGGCTGTTTGCTTCATAACTGTCGGTGTCTTGCATGAGTTGCACATTTTCCAAGAACCGCGCAAGGCCTGATGTGGTTCCATATTCTTTGGCAATGCCGATAAGTTCTTGCACATTTTCCCAGCGTTCTTTTCCCTCGTTCATATCAGGGTCCAGATAGTCGCGGTATTTGATGCTTGTCGCGATAGTTTCCAAAAGTTCCGAAACCGAATAGGTCTTTGCCAATGTGCGGAATGTGTCCAAAAGTTTTTGAAAATCCTTGACAGTTTTTGCTGCCTTTACGGAAAGCCCTGAATATGAGTCCCAGTTGTTTTTTTCAAGCGTTTCAATAGTGGTTTGCCCGATACCTCGGCGCGGAACATTTATAATTCTGCTTAAACTTACGGTATCCAAGGGATTGTGAATTACCCGCGCATACGCGATCAGGTCTTGGATTTCCCTGCGTTGATAAAACCTGAATGTGCCTACGAGTTGATACGCGACGTTTCGTTCCATGCATAATTCTTCAAACACGCGCGATTGGACGTTCGTGCGAAACAAAATGACGCAGTCGGAAAGATTTTTCCCATGCGCTATTTTTTCCTGAATTTTTTCCATAATCCAAAACGCTTCGGCGCGTTCATCTTGCAGCCGAACAATGGAAATTAAATCGCCATCGGGGTTGCGGGTAAACAATTTTTTTTGCGTGCGGAATACATTTTGTGAAATAACGCCGTGGCTTGCGTCCAAAATGGTTTGCGTGGACCGGTAATTCTGTTCCAGAAAAAAGACGCGCGTGCCCGGCCAGTCGCGTTCGAATTTCAGCAAGTGCGTGAAATCAGCGCAGCGAAACGAATAAATTGACTGCCAATCATCACCCACGGCGCATATATTTTTGTGTTTTTCCGCAAGGAGTTTCATAAGTGCGTACTGCGGCGTGTTTGTGTCTTGGAATTCGTCAATGCAAAAATAACGGAATCGGTTTTGTAATCGCTCACGAATGTCCATGTTTGTTTGAACGAGATTGACCGCGTCCAAAATAATATTGTCAAAGTCAATTGCATTGCGCGCGCGAAGCATGGTCTCATACGCGTTCCAGTACGGTTTGAGGTTGTCTTGAATAATCCCTTCGCCCTTTTCAAGAATATCACCCTTGTTTTTGATATATGAAATCTGGTGCATGAGCCGAAAAGCTATTTTGTCTGTCGCGCTGTCGCCATCCACGGTTTTTATAACCTGGCGCATAAGCGATACGCTGTCTGATTCGTCGTAAATCGTAAGCGGGCCCGTGTATCCCAAGCGCTTCGCATATTGTTTTACCAGCGATAAAGCGAACTTATGAAATGTGCCGATAAACGGAAAATTCTCGTTGCCTTGCTTTTTGCGTCCTAAAAGGCGCATAATCCGTTGTTTCATCTCGCCAGCTGCTTTGTTGGTAAAAGTCAATGCCACGATAGATTCTGGTGTAACGCCGGAGCTAATAAGGTATGCAACTCGGTATGTTAAAGTTTTGGTTTTGCCAGACCCTGCGCCGGCAACAATAAGCACCGGGCCCTTGGTTGCCAGAACAGCTTGTTTTTGCTGGTCGTTCAAATCCATTAAAATTATTCTCGAATCGTTTTTTATGGCCATTGTTTCGTATTTTTATACTACTCTTTTTAAAGGATTTTTACCAATTACCCTTTAAAAATAGTTGTCCTTGTACATTTTTAAGAGCAAAAACGCACATTTTAAAGGAAAATTTGGCAAATATCAGCATTGATTTCTTTTGTATGTTTGGTACAATACAACCTTAACTTTGTGAATACTGATTTTTTACGCCGGTTCTTTCAATTTATTCGGCTTTCAAAGCCATTCCTGCATAATGTCGTACATATTACTGGGAACGAGACCAGGATTTCCAAAGGAATTCGGCTTTTTCAATTGAAAATATCAAACGCGCGTCATTTTGGCAAAAGGGCGTTTTTCATAGTTCGCGGTTTTAAGGCGCCTGAACAATGGTTTTCCGTGCCTGTTTTTGCTTTGGCTTTATCCGTAGCGGTTTTGGGTATGGTGTTTTTTCGCGCGGAGCAGGACAGTTTTCGCCAATACAAAAATTTTACCGGCGGCCCGGAGATTCCCGCTGTTGCGTATGCGGATGTTGAGCAAATGAAAATGCATGGTCAAACTTTGGCATACCAGCCGCATGGTTCGTTGGCAAATCAACAAACGTTGTTTGGTTGGCCACTGCTTGTCCAAGAACCGGACATTCCTTCGACCGCAGGGCTGTCAGCTTCCAGTATTGATAGCATTATGATATATGAAGTGGAAACAAGCGATACGCTTGCTATGCTTTCTCAAAAGTTCGGTATCAGCGAAAACACGATTGTATGGGTTAATAATCTGAAAGGAAATGTGTTGGAACCAGGTCAGCGATTGTTGATTCTGCCTATGTCAGGCATTTTGCACCAGGTAGAACCGCAGGAAACCGTGGAAAGCATTGCCGCGCTTTATAATATTTCTTCAGACCGTGTTCGCGCGGCAAATCATTTGGCTGACAGCGAAAATGTTTTTGTAGGCGAGCAATTGATTATTCCGGGCGGCGACACGCAGGAAAAACTTGCCTTTGCTATTCCTGATTCATTGGGTAATGAATTGCCTGCAACGAATAATGGTAAGTATTTCAGAGTTCCGACAACGGGCTGGAATTCGGGCAAACTGCATTACGACAACGCAGTTGACATTGTAAATGCATGCGGCACGCCGGTATACGCATCAGCCCAAGGGTTTGTGACAAATGCGGTTATGCAAGGGTGGAATGATGGATACGGCGGATTTATCAAAATTGACCATGGCAATAATGTGCAAACCGTGTATGCGCATGTATCCGCGCAGTTCGTATCAAGCGGCGCGTATGTCAATGCCGGAGACTTGATAGGTGTAATCGGCGACACTGGTCGCATGGACGGAATTACCGGATGCCATTTGCACTTTGAAGTGCACGGTGCGGCGAACCCGTTTGCCAAGTAGTAGATTTTCAACAATCCCACAAAGTGGGAAAAAGAAAGTATTGTGTATTATATAAAGAATAAATTGCGCATGTTGAAAACTAATAATGCAACAAGAATAAACGCTGATTAAGTCGAAAACTCACTACATGGTATACCTTTGTCGAATGGATTTATTGAGCTCGATATCCTACTGAACGATCGTTCAATAGGATAGTTACGAATGATTTATTGATTTATTTCTATTTTGGGCCTTAGCAAAATTCTCTTTTCTTATTTTATCCGCATTCGTCCCGTTGGCAGCAACGCGGATTTCGCTCGTCAAAGCCAATGAAGATACCACGGTTTGTACTTCGTTTCGCTCAGGCCGTTCGAGGCCCTGAGGAGTCCTCAGGGCCTCGAAGAGATGGCGAGCATAGCCGAACCATAAAGCCGTGGAGCTTCATTTTCTTTTGACAGCTGGTTTGACATTTGTTTTTTGTAAAATGCCGTCAATAAGCCCGTATGCTTTTGCCTCGTCTGGAATCATGTAAAAATCTCTGTCCGTATCTTTTTCAATCCTAGCAATAGGTTGGCCCGTATGGCGCGCCAAAATGTTGTTAAGCTGTTTTTTCATGCGCGAAATCTCGCGCGTCTGGATTTCAATGTCGGTTGCTTGGCCAGAAATTCCTTCGCCCGCGATAATCAACTGATGGATAAGCATTTCAGAATTGGGAAGCGCAAAACGTTTGCCCTTGGTTCCGGCTGCCAATAGCACTGCGGCCGCAGACGCGGCAATGCCGACCGCAATGGTTTGGATATTAGCTTTCACTAACTGCATGGTGTCGTAAATCGCAAGAGTGGCAGGCACCACGCCGCCTGGCGAATTGATATACATTTTAATATCCTGTTCGGGATTTTCATGGTCTAAATACAGCAGCTGCGCGATAATCAAATTCGCTTCCTGGTCAGTAATCGGACCGCCCAAAAACACAATCCGTTCTTGCAAAAGCCTTGAATAAATATCAAACGCCCGTTCACCGAACTGGGTTTTGTCAACCACCATAGGAATCAGTTGCGCGTATTCGTCCATATTGCTTTGTATGTTATTTTCCTAACGCGATGTTTTCAAGCATGCGAGAAACTTTTTCATTGATAAGCACACTTTTAGTATACGAAATCAAAGCCGTAACGTCAATTGTTTTTTCAGCTTCCTGCGGATTTTTAAAACGCGCCAATGCCTTGTTCGCTTCTTGTTCAATTTCCTCTTTTGTCGGTTCAATGGCTTGTTTTTTCGCAATCGCATCCAAAATCAAAGCAAACCGCACGCGGTCCTTGGCTTGGCTGGCGAATTCATTACGAATTTCATCCTCGGTCTTTTGAATCTGTGTCATATATGTGCGCCAGTCAATGCCCGTTTCTTCAATCGCGTGGCGAAGCTCGTGCACCATCATATCTTGTTCGCGTTCAACCAAGAGAGCAGGGGTGTCAATTTCAGTTTTTTCGTCAATGCGTTTAAGTATTAACGTACGGAATCGTTGCTGCTCTTTTTCTTTTTCTTCTGCTTCCAGCCCTTTAGCAATATTTGCGCGCAATGCATCCATTGTTTCAAATTTACTAATGGATTTTGCAAATGCGTCATCCAAAATCGGGTTGTGCGTTTGTCCAATTTTTTTTATTACCACATTACAATTTACGATTTTGCCAGCAATGTCTTTATTCCAATAATTGTCTGGAATCGTGAGGGTAAATGATGTTGTAATACCGGCAGCCGCGCCAATAATTTTTTCTTCAAAACCCGGCAAAACACGCGCCTCACCAATAACAAACATGAAATCCTTTTGCGTTTCGTGTTCAACATGCTTGCTGTTTTCCAAAATAGTGAAATCGCATGTAATACGGTCTCCTGTTTGCGCAGGGCGCGAGACATCTGTATATGTCCTGCGCGACTTTTGCAGCCACGCAAGCGCTTCTTGCACTTTGTCTTCAGAAACAGATACAGAATGGTATTCAGGCTTGAGCGATTGCGCAATTGAGCGATAATTTGGCAGTTTTACATCGGGCATGACGAAAAAAACCGCCTTGAATTCAAACGAATTGCCGGGTGCAAGTTTAAGTACTTCCACGTCCGGCTTTCCAATCGGGTCAAGCGAATGTTCGGTAACTGCGTCAGCAAAGAATTTCATTGCCGCGTTTTTTGCCGCATGCTCATACAAAGCGAATTCTCCGATTTTTTCTTGAACAAGTTGGGCAGGCGCCTTGCCCTTGCGAAACCCAGGGAATTCCGCCTCTGCGGTAAAATCTTTCAGGGCGGCATCAACAAATGATTGAAACTCGCCTGTGGGAACCGAAATCTTTAGTTCAACGCGCGACTGCCCAAGTTGTGTAATAGTTGATGTCATGGCAATGGTATGCACCATATATTTCCTGAAAATATCAAATCGTCCCCCCTTAAAAAAGAAAAAAGTGCGAACACATATAAACAATTAAAGAGTTGCTTGGTGAATATCATATGCAAGTGGTGCTCGTAATGCAATCACCTGTGTCTAATTTCATAATATGTACGCCTTGCGTTAACCGTCCCTGAACAGGAATCGCATCCATACCAATGCGAATGGTTTGCCCGTTTTGAGACACAACAATGAGCGCTTCCTGGTGGGTAAACACGGTTGCGCTTACAATCACACCGGTTTTATTTGTGATTTTTGCGGTTTTAATTCCGCTGCCGCCGCGTCTTTGCATACGGTATTGCTTCAGCGGCGTCATTTTGCTAAATCCATATTGCGTTACCACCAACATTGAACTTGTTTTTTCTTGTTCTTTTGAAACAATACCCATACCTATGACCGCATCGTTGTTTTTCAACGTCATACCTTTTATGCCGCTTGTCGCACGGCCCTGTGCCCGAATTTGTGTTTCGAAAAACCGGATGACTTTGCCATATTGAGTCGCCAAAATGATGTTATCTTTTCCTGTTGAAAACCCCGCAGCAACCATCACATCGTCTTTTTTCGGCGTTATGATTCTGATGCCGTTTCGCTGACGCTCCATAATTTCCTTCAGCGCGCATTTTTTGGTAATGCCTAAACGCGTAGTCAATACCAAATACTGGCTGTCGTGTTCGTGATTGTGGTACGGAATGCAGGCAACGATTTTTTCATTCTCGGAAACGCCGAGATAATTGTTTATAGGTTTCCCACGGGATACGCGCGACGACTCAGGAAGGTCATATGGCTTCAAGAAAAAGATTTTGCCCGTGTCGGTAAAAAACATAAGCGTATCGTGTGTGCTGCAACTTACCACAATTTTCATTGCATCATCTTCGCCCCTTGCTTCAAACCCCATCACGCCTTTACCGCCGCGCTTTTGCACGCGGAAGTGTTCGGGATTAATCCTGCGGATATATTCCGCACGCGATACCGTAACCACGGTCGGCGCTTCGGGAATTAATTCTTCTTCGTTTATTTCTTGGATTTTCCCGCGTTCAATCGCGGTCTTGCGCGCGTCGCCGTATGCCGTTTTGATTTCTTGCAGCTCGTTGTCAATTACATCCAATATTTTGCGCGGGTCGTTCAAAATGTTTTGCAATTCTTTTGCGTATTTTTGCTTTTCTGCAAGTTCAGCGTGTACTTTTTCGCGTTCAAGCCGCGCCAGATGCTCCAAACGGATTGCTAAAATTGCGTCAGCTTGCTTATCCGACAGTTTGAATTTCTTTATCAAATTCTCACGTGCTTTGTCGCGACTCTCGGACGCGCGAATAATTTTAATAATCTCGTCAATATGGTCAAGCGCCCGAGCCAATCCTTGCAAAATATGAATACGCTCTTCGGTACGCTGCAAATCAAATTGCGTGCGTTTCACCACAACCGATTTCCGATGTTTCAAAAACTCTTGCAGAATTTCTTTGAGCGATAATGTTTGCGGCTGGATTCCATCAACCAGCGCAATCATATTCATATGGTATATCTTTTCCAAATCCGTAAACTTGAACAGCTGGTTTAAAATCTTTTGCGCTTGCGCGCCGGGCTTCAACTCCACCACCACGCGAAGCCCGTCCTTGTCAGATTCGTCACGGACATCCCTGATGCCATCTATCTTTTTTTGTTCTACAAGTTCTGCTATGCGGCTGATCATATTCGCCTTATTCACTTCGTACGGAATTTCTGTAATCACAATATCAAAATCGCCTGTCTCGCGTTTCGCCCTGACCCGTTCCATAATTTCCGCCCTTCCCCTGCACACAAACGATCCCTTGCCAATGCTATACGCCGCAGCAATATCTTGTTTGTTGAAAATAATTCCCCCTGTTGGAAAATCAGGGCCTTGAATATAGTGCAGCAACTCACCGGTGCTCGCTTTGGAATTTTTCAGTAAATGCCTCAATGCATCTGCAACTTCTGACATATTGTGCGGCGGGATATTTGTCGCCATACCAACCGCAATGCCCATGGAACCGTTCACGAGCAAATTCGGAATGCGCGCGGGCAGTACTTTCGGCTCGCGCAATCGGTTGTCATAGTTAGGTATGAAATCAACTGTCTGCTTTTCAATGTCTGCAAGCATTGCCTCGGCCCTTGCTGACATTTTCGCTTCGGTATACCGCATGGCTGCGGCGCTATCGCCATCAATACTCCCAAAATTTCCCTGTCCAATAACCAATGGATATCGAAGTGAAAACGGCTGAGCCATACGAACCAATGAATCGTACAAAGCCAAATCGCCGTGCGGATGGTATTTCCCCATGGTATCTCCCACGATGCGCGCGGATTTCACGGTTTTTGCCGTATGGCGCAATCCCATTTCATGCATGGCATACAAAATCCTGCGCTGCACGGGTTTGAGTCCATCCCGGACATCGGGAAGCGCGCGGCTGATAATCACGGACATTGCGTATGTTAAATACGACTCCTTCATTTCATGCACAATATCACGCGCTTCAATACGGTGCGCAACGCCGCTTGATTGTTTTGAATCTTTTTGCGTGGGCATAACTTGGATTTTTACTCGGTTGACGATGCGGTTGACGACGCAAGGGGCACAGGAAGCATAATCTGCGTGCCGGTGTCAATTGGCTGTACATCCGGTTTTCCTTGCAGCGACCGCATCAGTGTATTCCATATATCAGTCACCCGTACATTTCCGAACTCTTTGTCCAATACAGTTTGCATATTTGTAATTCCTTGTCGCGCCTGCCTAAATAACACGGTTACGTACGAAGACGCGCGTTGGCCAAATGTTTGTTCTTGTACGCTACCAGGATTCAAGCTGACATTTTTTATTGTTTGATAAAAAGAAAAAATAAGCACCGCACATGTTACGGGAATCACAACCACGGCAACCATATAAAAAATGGCTGACCTGACATGCTTTGGCTGTTTGCGGATATTGCGAAGTGTTTCCAGCATAGTCTTGGTATTATACTTTGGTTATCCCCTGCGGTTCAAGCACGACAACGCGCATACCTTCTTTTGGAATATCGCGCTTGCGAATGTTCAGCTTATCTTGACTTTCAGGTTGCGCATTCATCTCTTTGATGAACGCATCAACCCCTTGCCATTTTCCCTTCATGCCGGAAACTTTGTAGTGCATGGGAATTACAAGACACGGCTCAAGCTGCGCCGCAATGCGAGCTGCTTGGCTGCTGTTGTATACATCATCTCCTCCTGACGGAACTATCAGGATGTCTGCGTTTTCAAATCTGCGCATGATTTCTTCGGAAAGTTTCACATCCTTCATACCCGCAAGATACGCAATCGTTATGTCTTCGGACCTGATAACAAACGCCGTGTTTGCACTTGGTGTTTGTATGCCGTAGAAAAATATGCCCCCAACCTCGTACTCGCCCGGCTGGTCTATAACAAACGGATTATTGTCAATGCCCGAAGCGCTGTTATACAAAGGCGTATGCTGTGAAATCAGCATAATATTGGCTTTAAATCTCGGAGATTTTGCAATACCTAATGCCTCGTTTTTACCAAACGGACTCAACGCAAGCGTCATATCCTGCGTTTCAATTTTAAAACACGAAGCCCCGTACCACGTAAGAATCATATTCCAAAAACCTAAATTCCAAATTCCAAAAATTAAATAAGAATATATCTTATTGTAACACAAAAATGATGTACGGACAATGAAGTATGAACCCGGTTAGATTTTTTCTGTGGACGATGCAGGATTCGGACCTGCGACCTCTTCGGTGTAAACGAAGCGCTCTAACCAACTGAGCTAATCGTCCAAAAGCGGTGGCAAACATTCCAAATTACTGGTATTATACTTGTATATGCCAAACTACGCAAAAATCGGAAATAGACAAGGAAAACCCGCGTATCGCACACAGGACAGTTTTAAATTCAGGAAATACCTTAAAGTGCAAAAGGTCAAATCAAGTGCTAAAACCCAAAAGCGCTCTTGTTATACAAATGTCCACAAGCACTCTTGACACTGGATAAATACAGTTTTACAATAAAGCAGAGATTATAAAATAACACTCTTTTTATATGATATCACTTGTTAAAAAATTCACGTTTATTGCGCCTGTATTTTTGGCGCTTACGAGCGTAGCATTAGCATTTACTCCGGAGCCATTGCCAAACAATCCGCTAACTTATCAAGGCCTTCTTGACCTTATTGAGAAGATATTAGGCGTTCTATTTACTGTGTTGGTTATTTGGGCAATTTACTGGATATTGATGGCGGGTATAGGTTATATTCAGGCAAAAGGAGACCCAGAAAAGACCAAGGTGGAAAATCAAAAGATTTTATACGCAGCAATTGGTATTGGCATTGCGCTGTTTGCAAAAGGCATTGAAGCGCTTGTAAGAAGTGTAAGTGGTGGAGGCGGATAGGCGTGTAAGTTATTTTCCCGAATATTTTATTCCAAATCCCGACGCAGTTCGGGATTTGGTTTTTTTATGCGCAACACCTTATACCCCGCAGGAAATAAATATTTTCCGTCAAATAGTTGATTCCGATGTTGGAGCAACATGCATCATGGCATGTCTAAACTTCTGAATGTCGGCTTGAAAATATTTCATATTTTCTTGCCATTTTCTACAAGGTATAATAACTTGTAAGAATTCCTAACATTGTTTACTTTTCAAAATGAAGGAAATTGGTTTCAGAAACACTTCTGGCAGCGAACTGGTACGGCTTTGAACCAGCGAACTATTTCAATACTCTATCATCTGTTTACCCTTTTTGCATTTTTGTTATTTTGTTATATTCGGATAGTTTATTAATAATATTATTCGATTTGTCTCTATTTTGAGCGATCGTCCCAAATACAGACAAATCAAATTCCTTCACACCTTCATGCATGCTATGCATACATACTATTGTAATAAATATGTAAGAAGTCCGAGTGTTTTCCTTTTTTCGAAAAAGTAAACAACACTGCTAATTCCTACAAATAATTTGTCAGAATGGCGCGCCCTATATAAATGCTGGGGTGGTGAAATTGGCAGACACATCAGTTTTAGGAACTGATGCCGTAAGGCGTGCGGGTTCGACTCCCGCCCCCAGCACCACCGAGAAAAAACAATACGCGGTTTATCGCTCATCCCGATACTGCAATGCTTCTGCAAGATGATGCGATTGAATATTTGGGGACTGCGCAAGGTCCGCGATGGTTCGCGCAACGCGGATAATCCGGTGCAATGCCCGCGGGGACAGCACAAATGTATGCTCTGCTTGAAATAACAATTGCTGCGATGCCGCATCCAATTCGCAAAACTTCCTGATATGCTTGGGAGCCATTTCGCTGTTGGTAAAAAGACGCACTTCGCGCAATCGGTCATATTGAATGCGCCGCGCAATTGTCACGCGTTCTTTGATTGCACTCGACAGCGTTTCGTTTCTTGGAGCATTGAGTTTGGAAAATGGAATACGGGGAACTGTAACAACCATATCAATACGGTCTAATATCGGACCTGAGATTTTTTGCTGGTATTTCGTAATGCTTTGCATAGAACATACGCATTCATGTCTCGGGTCGCCGTACCATCCGCACGGGCACGGATTCATCGCCGCAACCAAAATAAACTGCGCGGGAAACACCATGGTTCCGCGGCTCCGTGACACAATCACAGTTCCGCTCTCAAGCGGCTGGCGTAAACTTTCAAGTACATGGCGCGGGAACTCGGGAAATTCATCCAAAAACAACACGCCTCGGTGCGCCAAACTGATTTCTCCGGGTTTGGGATTTGTCCCCCCGCCTATTAACGACGGAAGCGATGCGCTGTGATGCGGCGCGCGAAACGGTCGATAGCTCATCACTGGCGTTGCGTCATCCAAAAGGCCGCTCACGCTGTAAATTTTCGTGAGTTCCATTGATTCTTCTTGCGAAAGCGGGGGTAAAATTGACGGGATAGCTTTTGCCAAAAGCGTTTTTCCGGTTCCCGGAGAACCCTTGAGTAATACGTTATGCCCCCCTGCCGCAACGATTTCAAGCGCGCGTTTTGCGTTTTCAAGCCCTGCAATTTCAGAAATATCAAATAACAGTTCTTGTTCCGTAACAGTTATTTTTTGCTCAAGCCGCGGAAGTATGTGTCTATGTTCAAGATGAAGCACAAGGTCAGTAAGCGTCCGCACGGGAATCACGCATATGTCCGAAGCGAAAAATGCTGCTTCGTTTTTATTCGCCTGGGGAATATACACGGTTTCGTATCCTGACGTGCGCGCATACTCAATAATGGACACTACGCCCGGAACCCTGCGCACGAATCCATCAAGCGCGAGTTCGCCGATAAACACTGTTTTAGAAACATCAATCCCCATGAGTTGGCCGCTTGCCAATAAAAATCCGATTGCAATGGCAAGGTCGTATCCCGAACCTTCTTTTTTCAAATCCGCAGGCGCGAGATTGACGGTTATTTTTTTATTAAAAGAAAGCGGGGGTTTCAACCCGCTGTTTTTCAGCGCCAATCCGATTCTCTCTTTTGATTCGTCAATTGCCTTATCCGCAAGACCAACGATGTGAAACGCATGAATGCCTCCGGAAAGGTCAACCTCAACTTCAATGAGAAGCGCGCTAATACCAATAGGAGCTCCGGAAAATGTTTTTGCAGGCATAGACAAAACAATCCATTTAATATTTCGGCGCGTGTTCAATGCACGTCATTGCGGCAGGATTGACTTTGAGGCGTTCCAATGGAATTTCCTTTCCGCACTTTTCGCACAAACCGTATTGCGGCGTATCAATAAGAGTAAGCGCCCTTTTGATTTCTTCAAGCCGTTTTTCAAGCATGTGCTCAACCGAAGTCATTTTTTCAAACGCCACCATAGTATCAGCCTTGTCCTCTGGACTTGACCCATTCCCTGTTTCGGCAAGAATCGACTCATGCCCCCCGGGAGCCGCCTTGTTTTTTATAGTGAATGCCGCAAGGTCTGCTTCGATTTTTGCTTGTTCATCGCGTAAAACCTCGCCAAGCTGTTTTTTTGTTTCTTCATCAATCATGGAAGCGTATCACATTATTTTTGCGATTACTTCAAACGCTTTCGCATCCGTGGTAATCAATAAGTCGTTATTGATAAATCCGTATATGAAATTTGTTGTTTCGCCGTCACGCGATACTGCAAACATCCGGGCGGGAAATCCGGAAACCATCACATCAATGAAATTCTGTCCTTGTCTTGAAACAAGCGTGGCAGGAAAGAATAGATTCGCAAAGTCCTGCTCAATCCGCGCAGTTTCCCACCCTGCCATAATGGCTTTCGCGGTCGTAAGCTTATCCGGCGCGATCGAAAAAACCAAGCCAAAAGCGGGTGTTTGGGTTTTATACCAATACGCGAATAGCGCATACGGCGCATCAAGGGTTGCTTGAAAGCTCGGCAAAACTTTTGGCACAAACAATTTGAGCATATCTTTACTCGTTACATACGTTTCGTCAGGCAGCATTGTGCTGAAAAACATCGTCGTGCCGATTGGCGGAAATGTACCTGTCAAGTTTGATTGAAGTGTTCCGAAAAATTGCGCGCTGCTTGTGCTCGAAACATGCAAAGTAAATATCTGGGTGCTTTGCGGTTGTACTTTCATCGTAATCATAGGATTTTGCGCAGCAGGGCTTTCAGACGGAACAACCGAAACTACGGGTCCGGTGCTTGGCAACGGCGTCACAAACAATTTGCCAGCAAGACGAGGATACAAAACCCAATACCCGACGCTTCCCAATGCTACAAAACCTACCATGCCCAACAACGCGTAAATAAATATTACATTTTGTTTTTGCTGCGGTTGAGAAATTGTTTGCTCAATAGTGTGCAGAGGCGCAGCAGCAACCGGTTTTGGATACGACTGTTGTACAAAATCTTCTAAACGCGGTTTCTGCTCCTGCTGAATTTGCGAAGGCGCTGATTCAAGTTTCGGGGGCTCAATAATGTGCACGGGTTGAGATTGCCCTTCTGGTTGTGCAAATGCCGGAGGTTCCGGTTCTATAACGCGCTCTGGTTCAGAAATCGTGCCGCCGCCTGACTGCAGCGTTTCAAGGTCTTTTCGCATGGTGCGAATTCGAATATTCGGAAAATACGCGTGAATGTTTTGTGGTGCTGTTGCCATAAATAAAAATTCCTTTCGTATTGTGAACCAAATTATTGTTGGTGTCCGTGCGGCTTCCTATTATCAAATCGAGGTCTGGAATTGTACGGTTGTCGTGGCGTTTCGGAACGTTCCTGCCCTGGATGCGTCATTTGCCGTAACGACAACCTGATTTTTCCGCCAGGCATTACATCGGTCACCTTGACTTGAATTTTTTGGCCGAGTTGCACCACATCCTCAACGCTATTGACGCGTTCGGGTGTTAATTCGGAAATATGAAGCAATCCTTCTGCATTCGGACCGATTTCAATAACCGCCCCGAAATCCAATATTTTCACAACAGTCCCATCAACAATTTCCCCC
>MNWK01000027.1 GCA_001872485.1 Parcubacteria group bacterium CG1_02_44_31 | reverse complement strand
ATTTCTTCATCTGATACTTTAGAAAAGTCGGTTTTCTTTGGAAAGAAACGGCGAATCAGCCCGTTCGTATTCTCATTTGAACCGCGGTCTTGGGAACAATATGCTCTGGCAAAGTAACATGAAATATTTAATTCTCTTTCCAATTCAGCATACCCGAAATTCTCTTTGCCCCGATCCCTGGTTAATGTTTTGGATATTGGCTGGAAAGTTAATGTTTCTTATTTCCCAGCCACATTAACAACAATCAGTTTGGATATATTGGAAAAATGATTATTTTTTAATGATTAAAAGTATGTTAACATTTACTAAGGATGGAAAATAATAAGGATTTTTCTATAATTAGATCTTTTAAATTTGGTTTGAGTTCAACAATCAAAAATATTACCGGGGTGGCGAGGTTTGGGATGACTTAAAATTTATATACTTTAATCAATAAAACCAAAGTATGAAGGTGACAATTAAAAATGCAACCATAGATGATTTACAAAAAATCCAAGCACTTAATTTGAGGTTATTTGAAAAAGAGTATAAAGAGTACGACCCATTATTGAATTTAAAATGGACTTTTGGAAAAGCAGGAACCAAGTACTATAAGGACAGGATCCTGAAGGATGATGGTTGCGTTTTAATTGCTGTTGTAGGAAATGAAATTGTTGGTTATCTATGTGGAGGAATTAAAAAAGCAGAAGCGTATAGGAATTTGCCAATTGTTGCCGAGCTTGAGAACACCCTTGTTTTGGAAAAGTTTAGATCAAAAGGAATTGGTAAACAATTGTTTGATGAATTTATCAAGTGGTGTAAAACCAAAAAGGTTGGCAAAGTTAGAGTTGAGGCTTCTGCCCAAAATGAAAGAGCGATCAAATTTTATAGAACTAACAATTTCAAAGACTATACTTTGGTTTTAGAGTTGGATTTGTAGTGGGCTTTTCTTTTTCTTAACTATGGACTCGCTACACTTGAGATTTATATTAATCTCAAATACAAAAGCTCAAGGGGGCGTTGCACTTTGCCCTCCCATATTCCGCCACAACTTTTAATTTGATAAAATATTGGTGTAGCGGAACATCGCATATACTGAAACGTTATACGAAGCGTCATTCAAGTTTACAGAATAATTCTCACAATTTTATGAATTTAATTCAAAAATCGGAAGATTTTAAAAAAGATGCCGATGTAGTAATCGGTAAAACAAAAATAAATGAATTACTTGCTAACCTTGGTAAGGTATAAATCAGTCATATCATCCGTCAAATATACGTAAACGTTGTGCGGATTTGGGTGTTTCATGAATGGCAAGGTGGTATCATATAAGGTATGCCCCGTAGTAGATTTTCAACAGTCGCGAAGCGACAAAAAAATATCGGGTATCGCAAAAAGAAATAACTCGTATACTAAAGGTTAATAATGTAACAAGAATGAACGTTAATTAAGTTGAAAATTCACTACAGGGTGTAGTCTTACGAACATGGATTCATTACTGACATATTTACAAAAAGCTCGCGAAGCGAAAATTGCAATCGGGCATTTCAATATTTCAACCATTGAAACATTTCACGCGATTGTTGGCGCGTGCCGCGAAACACGATTGCCGGTGATTATTGGTGTGTCCGAGGGCGAGGCGCAATTTTTCAACATTGAAGATGTTGCGGTTTTAGTTCAGCGTGTTCGGGAAAAAGAAAACATACCCGTGTTTTTAAATGCAGACCATTTTCATGATATGGCGTTGATTGAGCGCGCTGCTCGCGCGGGATTTGACAGCATTTTGTGCGATTTTGGGAAATTACCATTTGACCAAAACTGTGGACAAACCCAACAAGCAACAAAACTGGCAAGACGCATATCGCGCGGCATATTGATTGAGGGCGAATTAGGATATCTCGGTTCTGGTTCTGAAATTCATCAAAGTGTGCCCGCAGGCGCGCAGGTTTTGGAAAAAGATTTTACAACGCCCGAGCAAGCAAGAGAATTTCAAAAACAAGCCGGCGTTGATTTGTTAAGCCCTGCAGTCGGGAGTTTCCACGGCATGGCCGCATCCGCAAACGAACATATCAGCATTCCGCATATTCAGGCATTGCGCGAACATACAGATTTGTTTTTGGTATTGCATGGCGGGTCAGGACTTTCAGACCAGGATTTTACCAATGCGATTCAAGCTGGCATAAACGTCATTCATATCAATACAGAACTTCGCGTTTTGTGGCGTAAAAGCGCTACGCAAGCATTTTCCGAGCATCCGGATGAAATCGCGCCGTATAAACTTCTTGAATCAGTTGGAGCGGTGCTGCAAAAACACATCAGCGAGCGCATGCGTTTATTTGCAGGGCAAAAGTAATGATATGGTTTTGGCTGATTATTTTTTTATGGCGCTTGCGGGGTGCATCGCAAGCGTTTTTATTGCGTCGTTAGCGGCGGTTAAATTATGGTGGATTATTGCGTTTGGGATTTTTGGATTTTGCATTACAAGCATTTTGTGCCCGCGCACGTACCGTTGGGCTTTTATTTTGTTTTGTATAGGCGCGTGCGCGGGGTTGCTGCGCATAGCATTGTTTGCTCCCACATTTATTTTTTTAAAACAGGGAAGTTGGATTATAACTATACTTGAAAACATACGGTTAGGAGTTACGGCTATGGTCCAGCGCTTGTATCCCGAGCCCGTTGCGGGATTTGTCCAAGGTTTGCTGCTGGGAAGCAAAGGTGTCCAGATTCAACCCGCGCTATGGGAGGCGTTGCGCAGGACAAGCACCGCGCATTTAATTGCGGTTTCAGGATATAACATCACGATTGTGGCAAACGCCATAAGTGTTTTTCTTGCGTGGCTTACGGTTCCGCGCAAATGGATATGGCTAATTGCTTCGGTAGTCATTGTTGGGTTTACTGTGTTTGTCGGCGCGCCCGCGTCTGCGGTGCGCGCCGCAGTGATGGCATTTTTGGTTGTTGTTGCAAAACGGTTTTCGCGCCAAACATCCACGCATATTGCATTTGCGTTGACGCTTGCGGCAATGCTTATCATAAATCCGTCTTCGCTTCGCTCCGACTTGGGATTTCAATTGTCGTTCTTGGCAGCGTTTGGGATTTTGTATGTTGAGCCGTTTTTGAATCGGTCGCTTCGTTTTGGCCCTCGCGAAAAAACGGCGCGCGATGAAATTGCAGGAGCAGTGCGCGAAACACTTGCGGCGCAATGTATGGTGTTTCCCATACTTTTGTATCGGTTCGGAACTATGTCATTGTTGGGCATTGCGGCGAATATGTTCGTGCTGCCATTTATTCCTTTTGCCATGGCGGTTGGGAGTGCGAGCATTGTGTTGGGATACGCGTTTTTTCCTTTGGGGCAAATTATTTCGTGGTCTGCGCTTCCAATATTTCGAGGCGCGTTGTGGGTTATCTCGTTTTTCAGTTCGTTTCCCATTGCGGCGTTTGAAGGTATTCGCGTAAGCGCGTATGCAGTTGGAGCGTATTACGCGTGTTTTATTTTGTGGTTTTGGTATGCGTCGCACAGGCGCGCACATCTATGCGTTCAGCAATAAAAATCTATATTCTTATCGGGTTGGTGTTTGTAAATATCGTTTTATACGACGCGATTTTCGGGTATTTCAACCGCAAGCAGTTTTCTTTGTATTTTTTAAATGTCGGGCAAGGAGATTCGGAATTGATTCAAACGCGGCGCGCGGCAGTGCTTGTTGATGCTGGCCCGAATCAAAAAGCCGCAACAAACCTTGATGCGATTATGCCCGCATACCGTAGAACTATTGATGTTGCGATGATTACGCATCCGAACGCAGACCATATGGCGGGGTTGCTTGATATTCTGAAACGGTATCGCGTGCGTGTTCTTATGATGAATGGCGTTGCGGATATATCCGCAACGTACGATGCGGTTATGAAAGCGGTGCATATGAATAATATTCCGATTGTGTATGCCCGCGCAGGCGAGCGTGTCTCATTTGAAAATGTGTCGCTTGACGTGTTATGGCCGCAATTGGACTTGCCTATTCCTGCACAGCTTTCTAGTAATAAAGCCAACGATACGGCGATTGTGAGTTTGGTTTCGTACCGCAGTTTCAAAGCATTATTAACCAGCGATGTATCGCAATCTGTTGAGCAAAAATTACTCTCCGTACTTTCGGATATTGATATTTTAAAAGTTGCGCATCATGGTTCAAAGTATTCAACATCGGACGCGTTGCTTGAAAAAATACGGCCGTCGTATGCGATTATTTCTGTGGGGAGAAATACATACGGCCATCCGACGCAAGACGTGCTCGCGCGTCTCCAGGAAATAGGCAGCAGTATTTTGCGCACGGACATGAACGGGACAATCCAAGCAGTGATTGAAAAAGGAAAATTAGTCGTACACGGGGCGCTACCATGAAAGTTTTGAGTTTTACGTCATAATGCGGTTATACCCTGTAGTAGATTTTCGGCATCCCGCAAAGCGGGAAAAAGAAAATATGGTATTATATAAAGAAGTATTCACACATACTGAAAACCAGTAATGTAACAAGAATAAACATTCATTAAGCCGAAAACTCACTACGGGGTATAGTAAGATGTAATTGCTAACAAGAAAATTTTTGTTGCCGAATTGATTAAATAGTATATATAGCTGACAGTATATGGAAAAGCGTATTCCCATTTCAGAAGTTCCTGCGCATGCGGGAAAAACCGTTGTTGTTTCGGGCTGGGTGCAAGCGCGGCGCGACCACGGCAAGCTTATTTTCATTGATGTGCGCGACCGCTCGGGATTGCTTCAAGTCGTGTTCACGCTTGACAATAAAGATATGCAAAAACGCGCTGACCAACTTCGGCCTGAATGGGTGGTGAGTGTCACAGGCATGGTGAATCAGCGTCCCAAAGGAATGGAAAATTCTTGTATTGCGACAGGCATGGTTGAGCTTTTGGCGCGCGACTTAATTATTTTAGCAAAAGCACACACGCCGCCGTTTGCGATTGATGCGGACGGTAAGGATGTAAACGAAGAATTGCGGTTAAAATACAGGTATCTTGATTTGCGAAGGCAGCGTATGGCGCGCAACATCATTATGCGGCATGAAACCGTGCTGTTTATGCGCAATTGGCTTTCCAAACAAGGATTTATTGAAATTGAAACCCCGATTTTGACCAAATCAACACCGGAAGGAGCGCGCGATTACGTGGTTCCGTCGCGTTTGTATCAAGGAAATTTTTATGCATTGCCGCAATCCCCGCAGCAGTATAAACAACTTTTGATGGTTGCCGGATTTGAGCGATATTTTCAAATTGCCAGGTGTTTTCGTGATGAAGACCCGCGCGGAGACCGCCAACCGGAGTTCACGCAACTTGATGTGGAAATGAGTTTTGTCCAACGCGAGGATGTGATGGCAGTTATTGAGCCGCTGTGCATTGATATGGTGAAAACGCTTTATCCGGAAAAGACCATTCAGGAAATTCCATTTCCGCGCATGTCTTATCAAGAAGCAATGGGAAAGTATCATTCGGATAAGCCGGATTTGCGTAAAAATAAAAACGACCCGGATGTGCTTGCGTTTGTGTGGATTGTTGATTTTCCATTTTTTAAAAAAGTTGAAAAAGGGAACGCTTCGCACCCCGAAGCCTTGGCGGAGGGGTGGACGTTTACCCATAATCCGTTTTCTGCGCCCAAACCTGAACATATGGATTGGTTGATGCATAAACAAAACATCGGAGATATTTTAACCACGCAATACGATTTGGCCCTGAACGGCTGCGAACTGGGCGGCGGAAGCATTCGCAATCATACGCCAGAGGCGTTGCAAAAAGTTTTTGAAATTATGGGATACGAACAGGAACGGATTGTAAGGAATTTCGGCCATATGCTTGAAGCGTTTTCGTATGGTGCGCCTCCGCACGGCGGCATTGCGTTGGGGCTGGATCGGCTGTTGATGTTGCTGCATCACGAGCAAAATATTCGCGAAGTAATGGCATTCCCGAAAACAGGGGATGCGCGCGACCCGATGATGAATTCGCCGTCCGAGATCATGCAAGAGCAATGGAAAGAACTCGGCATTGAATTAAAAAGGAAAAACAAAAAAACATAATATGTTTCATGAAAACCCGAAAAAAGAAATCGCATTTACGTCCGATGAAATTCATGAGAGTATGCTCGCGCAGAAGAAGATATTATGTTCTAATTAATTGGCTCAAGAGTTCTGTTTGACACCTGCCGAGAAAAAAGGCGAGTGTTTTTGGTGTTTTATAGGAAAAATCTTTGTTTTTTATCCACTGGACATGTACACCCGTGGCGTATACTGAACATAGACTTCGATACTGATTTTCAATTCTGGACAAGTTATATTCATATCGGGAGTCCGATAGCCCCCGCCCCTTTACTGCTAAGTGTGTCAATGTCAGGCAAAAAAATATTGATACACAACGCATACAAAGAGCGGCGCTTGCCCGAATAGGGTTTCCGCATATGCGGGATGCGCCGCATAAAAAATTATTGGCAGTAAAGGGGCGGGGTGGGGACACCCACTTGAAAATAGCAGGATTTGAACAGTGTCGGAGTCTTTTGTATTCCAGATTCCGAATAGCATAATTATGATAATGGGAACTCGCGGGAGATTAGACATTAGGATTTAGAATTTAGGATTTATACAGTGTATGGACAGGGGTATTGCAACGTTTACATTGGATTGGGGAAAATGCCCGCGATGGCTGTTTGACCGTATGGTGTATCTTGGCAAAGAAATGATTCATGCGATTGTACTGACATACGGACCTGACGAATTCATCAAACGCATCGGAGACCCGGTGTGGTTTCAATCATTGGGAACCGTATTGGCATTTGATTGGAACGCGTCCGGGCTTACGACAATTTTGACCGCGGCGTTGAAACAGGCGATTCGCGGCGAAGAAAAGGACTTGGGTATTTTCATTTGCGGAGGCAAAGGCAAAACATCGCGTAAAACGCCGGATGAGATTCATACGTGGGGCGACCGTTTGCTTTTGGCCTCCAACACAACAACGTCGTTGGAATACAATTCGCGCATGGCGGCAAAAGTTGACAGCGCGTTGGTGCAGGATGGATTTCAAATTTACCATCACAGCTTTTTCTTTTCGCGAAACGGCGCGTGGACCGTGGTGCAACAAGGCATGAATACCGCAACGCAAAGCGCGCGAAGATACCATTGGCATTCGGCGTATGTTCATGATTTGATTTGCGAGCCGCATTCGGGAATCGTAAGCCAAACGCGCGTCAAACGTGTGCTTGATTTGACATCAAGGAAAAGCACGCACAATCGCCAAACAGGCGTCGCGCTTCTTGGCGATGGATACCGCACTATTGCTCACGACATCCAAATGATTCAATCGCATCGTACCCCTTTATCGCATACGCTTTCGTTTGCGTTCGGAAACGACCGATACACAGCAGTTGATTTGGCACGCCATGAATTTTCGTATCATCCGGTTGTCGAAGAACGTTTTTGGGACAGTTTGTATTTGCAAAAAATGTTAAAACTCGTATGCGAACGCAAGCCCGTAACCTACGAAGCATTTCTTGCTATGCCGGGCGTGGGGCCAAAGACAGTGCGCGCGCTTGCGTTGGTTGGTGAAATTATCTACGGCGCGCGGCCGTCGTATGACGACCCTGCCCGGTACTCGTTTGCGCATGGCGGAAAAGACGCTACGCCGTATCCGGTGGATACCAAGACCTATGACAACACTATCCGTTTTTTGCAGGACATAATTTTGAAAACCCGCGTTTCGCCGCTTGAAAAGAATAAAATGTTTCAAAGGCTTTCCTTATTGGGGCGAAATGCGGTACAATAAAAATACGTTCTCAATCTTTGATTTTGTTTCGATTGTTTATCCAGCACCACTTTTGCAATGTGAAGAACAAAAGTGGCGCTGGACTTATCCACACACCACTTTTGCAATGTGAAGAACAAAAGTGGCGCTGGGTTTACCTCAGCGCCAGTCTTGTTTAGCTGGACAATGCGGGACTTCACAAGATAAGTATTCCTATGTCAGGGATGGTTAGTGCAGAATTTGTCAGATATGTATTTTCGCGAAGATATTCAAAAATTGATTTCGTATATGCCTCATATTCGCAACCGCGAAGCGTTTGCGTTGTATGCGATGCACTTCATTCGCGCGTTCGCGTTATCGCTTCCGGGAATTTTTATCCCTATTTTTATTTTTAAGCTGGCGGATAAACCAAGTGTATTTTTGAATCCGTTTATTAACAATTTCTTTTGGGTGTGCGCGTATTATACCGTTGCTGCGTTTGTTACATTTGTATGCAATATGACATTGTTGAATTTGGTTTTCACCAAGCTCGGTTTTAAAAAGTCAATTCTTGTAAGTATGATTGCGTTGGCAGGGGTTATGGGTTTTTTGATGATGGCGGAGCAGCATTTTTACGCGCTTGCGGTTGTTGCGGTTTTGAGCGGTGTGGCAGTGCATTTTTATTGGATTCCGTTTCATGTGTTTTTTATGCGTAAAACTCAAGACGGGGAAAACTTTGGCGAAGAATCGGCATTGCAATTGTTCGTCGTGTTGCTCGCCGGCGCACTTGGCCCGCTTATCGCTGGAATCATCATTGAAGTATTCGGATTCGGGCCCGTGTTTTGGCTTACTATGATTTTCATTTGTATTGCGTCAATTCCGGTTTTGCTGTTTGTCCAGGACCAGCGCCATCGCAATCATAATGCAAGCGCAATTTGCAAAACGTTTTTTTCTAAAAAGCGGTCGCGCCGCGTTGCGTACGCGTTTATCGGTGGCGCTGCTGAAGGGCAGCTGTACGACATATGCTGGTCGATTCTTTTGTATTTTATATTAGCTGATTTTATTCGTATGGGTTCGCTTGTGACGCTTTCCATTCTGGTTTCGTCGCTTTTTGTGTTGTGGCTTGGGAAAATGATGGAGCAGAAACGGCTTGGGAATATCGGTAGGTTGAGTGTTTTTGTCAATGCGGGATTATATGCTGTTCGTGTTTTTACTAAACTTCCTGCGCTCGCATACGGCATTGATATTGTTGACCGCTTGAATGGTAAAATATATAACGTTGCGTATATGACAAACAGCTACGATGCCGCAAAAGAAATGGGCGATTCCGATACTATTATTTTTCGGGAAATCATGTCGCATGCCGCGCAAGTATTTGCGCCCATAGCGGCGTTTGTGGTTATATATATGTGCGCGAACTGGCAATGGGTGTTTGCGTTGCCTGCCGTGTTTTCGTTAGCAACATTGTATATTTTTAAAAAGAACGCATGAAAAAAGAAATAGCACATATGCAATCCGGCATGCCGCGCCATATCGCATTTTTAATAGACGGAAACAGGCGATGGGCAAAAAAAAGAGGCAAGCCAGGGTATCGCGGACATTACGAAGGCGCAAAGCGCGTGTACGAATTGATTCAAGTATGCGCGAAACAGCGCATCCCGCATCTTACCTTTTGGGGGCTTTCAACAGAGAATTTTCGCGAACGTGCGCATATGGAATTGCGCAGTATTTTTTCTTTGAACAAAAAAGCAATTGAATTGCTGTATGCGTTGAACAGGAAAAAATGGAATTTGAGGTTCAGAGTTATTGGCAATATGAAGAGATTACCTGGTGATTTACAAAAAATGTTAAAAACATGCGAACGAAAAACAAAGAAAAACACCGGCACGACCGTTATTGCGGCAATCAATTACGGCGGCAGGGACGAGTTAGTTCGGGTTATGAAAAAGATGATAAAATCAGGCAATCCTGTTTCAGAAAAGAATTTTGCCGCGTGTTTGGATACAGCAGGTATTCCAGACCCGGACTTAATTATTCGCACGGGCGGCAGAAATCGGCTTTCCGGCTTTATGCCGTGGCAAAGTGTGTATAGCGAGCTGTATTTTACCGACACGCTATGGCCTGATTTTTCAGAGCAAGAACTGGACAAAGCAATTGCGTGGTTTAGAACTATCCAGCGCAATTTCGGTAAATGAAGCTCCCTCGACCTTATCCAGCCTGCGCTTCGCCGAAGGCTTCGGCAAGGCGAGTCCGTGCTTCGTCGGGAGCGAAATCCCTCCGAAGTCCCGCAAAGCGGGACGAAGGGGGATAATTATTCAGTGGTATAGTAATAAAAATTAACAATTAACTATATGTACGGATTGCAAAACACTATTGTAGAACCGTCATGGATGGCGGCATTGTCCCCACTGTTTGTTTTATTGGTGTTGTGGTCCATTCCATGGAAGGCGTGGGCTTTGTGGCGCGCTGCCCAGCGATGCCAAAAATTATGGTTTATTGCGTTGTTGGTAATAAACACCGCTGGCATTTTGGAAATGCTGTATATTTTTATATTCAGCAAAAAAACAAAACCCGTGTGTGCATGCTCGTGTGACCAGTGCAAAAACTGCGCTGCTCAATCGGATAAAACCGTATAACAGTAAAAATATCGTGGTATGCACAAACGCGCCTTGAAGGCGCGTTTGTGCATTATGGCGCAATTACTGAACCCAGTTAGAGAATTGAGAAATTTATTTTTCCGAGAACATCTAACAGGGTAAAGAGATTTTCAAGGAGTTTAATTTTAAATGTATGCGTACCCAGTAGTACAGCAAATCTGACTACGGGGCAAGTTTTAAAACTTTAAAAAATTCATAATCCGCTTAGTTGACGATTTAGTTCGTTGACTAAGTTATTTTTGAAGTCCTTGATAATGACTTGTTGGTCTTGCGGCAAGAATACCGATAACTCGCTTCGGAAATCAACTATTGCCGCTTTTGATAAAATTTCATCTTTTACTTTGTTTAGTTTTTGTTTTTGTTCTTTCGTTAAAAGCCCCTTGCGCATAATAAAATACAAATCGTAAAAATCGCGAGCCCTTCCCCGTTTTAATAAGGCGTCAAAAACTTTTTCTTCCACGAGCCTTTCTTGCGGCAGATGTAAAACGTTATAAGTTGGAACGAAGTCGTTGGCAATACTGTCCACTTCTCCTTTAACATCCTGACCGTTCCGCGAAGAAATATTTATTGATACTGCCACTGGCGGATAATCGGAAATCTTAAATGTTGCATCGCCATAATATCCTTCGCTGGTGGGGCCCGGCTTTGATCCAAGTTCTACTTTAATGCCAACTTTTTCAATTTCAACCAAAATTTTGGCAAAAATACTCCCAATAAAGTCTTTTTGTTGACGCTGTTCTATGCCAAAAATTGAAAAATCCAAATCTTCGGAAAAACGCGGGCTGTTGTAAATAATCTTTAAAGCGGTACCGCCCTTAAAAAGAATGTGCTCGGCGCCTTCTATTTTATAAAGATGGGAGAGGAAAAGATGCTGGAAATATTCGCGAATAATATTGGGAAACCCGCTGGTTTGATGCAGAGTGGCTAATTTTTGAATAGCGTCTTGAGTAATCATTTATATATTTTTTAATGTGGTTTTTATTACGCCAATAAGTTTATTATTTTTAAATAATTTAGCGTAACGGAGTGCTTTTAATAGATTGATTTTTTCTTTATCAAAACGGCCAATCGGTTTCTGGCGGTTTATTATTCTGAAATAATTCAGATCAACAAAAGCTTTTTCCGGATCGGCGATTAGATAATTTATATCACCCTGTCTTTTTGAAACATAACCCGTAAAAGCCGCTTTCTTCATACTGCGATACGTAAATGATTTTCCAAGCGTCGAAAAACGGCGGGTGGCTTTTGTGGTTACAGAAGTAATTTCATATACGGTTTCCGGAATAACGCGATGATAAGAAAGAGCGAATTCTAAAGAAACATAGGAAGGTTCATATATCTTGTTTGCCAAATATAAATCAGGTGGTAAAGAGTCGGAAAAAACGTACAACCCATTTTTTACTCGCTTAATAAATCCGCGTTGGGTATACCTGTATACCAAAAAAGTCGCGGCAACTTTAGAAACGCCAAATAATCTCCTCACGTCAAGCGGAGAAAATAATAAGAGCTTTTTATCCTTTAATTTACGCTCGAAATTGTACCAATTCACTATTTTAGCCATATTGCTAATTTAGCAAAATAATATAAAGAAGTCAAGAATCAACCTGTGAATAACTAAACAGGATTTTCGCCTTGCTAGAAAACGTATTTCTAACGAAATAAATGCTTCAGACATAGATTGTCCCTTGGCCAACCCGGGATTACGGATGGGCGCAAATGCCCTCCTTCGCTAAAGCTTCGGAGTGGCAATCGCCCTCCTTCCACTTCGTTCCAGTCGGGCTGCCGGGAATCGAACCCGGTTCGCACGCACCCCATGCGTGTATACTACCGGTGTACTACAGCCCGGATACATTTGTATTTTCCTTATTATTTGTCCGTATCGGATAAATCAAGAATTGACTTTTCAATTTTCCATCCGCCAACCAATACGATAAGCGTTACAATCGTGGCAAGAATGGCAATCGCGTATGCCCCAAGCCCAACAGCTGAACCGATTGCCGCTGTAACCCACATAGTTGCCGCGGTGGTAAGCCCGGTGATTTTGTTTTTATGGAAAATAATAAGCCCGGCACCCAAAAAGCCTAATCCTATGATGATTTGTCCTACCATGCGCATTGGGTCAATGAATGATTTTCCCCACGTGGTGACCAAAAAATCGTTTCCTAAACTTACAAACAACGCGCATCCGAGCGCGATGAGCGAAAATGTGCGAAGCCCGGCTTCTTTGTGTGAAAACTTACGTTCCAAGCCGATGCACATACCCAAAAATGCAGCCACAATAATCTTGGAAAGTATGTGTTGTGTAGTAACATCAAAAAAGTCCATATGCGGGTGTATATATTATTTTGATTTTGCTTTGTTGAAATGTTTCGGTGTCGGTGGTTTTTTGTTTGCGTTGCGCATGCATTTAGTGCATGCTTTTATGCGTTTGCCCGAAGGCAAAGTAAGCCATTGTAAATTGGGATATACGCGACGCTTGTCCATTGGATTATAGTGGCCAATAAGGAGTTTGCGCTTTCCTCCAATGCGCGGTTTTTTGCCGCAGATTGCACATATGTATGACATACCATTGAAAATCCTAAATTCTAAATCCTGAATCCTAAATCATGAATCTTGAATCATGAATCTTGAATAATTGTTTTGAACATTAGAATAAAGCAGTTTGCTATTTTAAGTATAGAATACAAATAGGAAATAATCAAGAAATTGCGCGTTTGGTTTTTCCCTATTGTTTTGCTATACTAAAAAGTATGGAAATAGTTTTTTATTTTTTGGTTTTGATTTTTTCCGTGGTTATTCATGAAGTATCGCATGGGTACGCTGCGAAAATGCAGGGCGATGATACCGCGGAACACATGGGGCGTTTGACCCTTAACCCCTTGCGGCACATTGACCCGGTCGGCTCTGTGATATTGCCGCTGTTTTTGTATATTACATCGCGGCTAGCAGGCGGGCCGTTGTTTTTGTTCGGATGGGCAAAGCCGGTCCCGTATAATCCTTTGAATTTGAAAAACATGCGCTGGGGGCAATTATTGGTTGCTGCTGCCGGCCCTTTTTCAAATCTTGCGATTGCAACCGTGTTTGGGTTGTGCGTTCGGTTTGGCATTGCTCCGATTGACGCGCCGCTCGGAATTCTCTTTTATGCGATTGCTTCAATAAATGTTATGCTTGGGGTGTTTAATCTGACACCGATTCCGCCGCTTGACGGGTCAAAAATCTTGTTTGCATTCCTGCCGCGCCAATGGGACGCGGTTGAACAGTTTTTAAACCGCAACAGCTTGATTTTATTTTTTGCGTTTTTATTTTTCGGCGTACAAATTATTATGCCGGTTGTCATGTGGTTCATACAACTGCTGACTGGTGGAGTAGGTTTATGATTTTGCTCCGTTTACCCAGCACCACTTTTGCTACGGCAAAAGTGGTGCTGGATTGACTTTTAAGGGTATTTTTGATATCGTAAAAAGACAATTTATTTGGAATTTGTCATTTGGATTTTGAAATTTATATATATGCCCCGTAGTAGTCCCGTAGATTGTTGTAGTCGTCATAACAACCAGAGACTATGCAACAGGGCAACCTTAAACTTGTAAGATGGAATAAATAAAATAATTAACGGGATCACTACAGGATATGCCCCGTAGTGAAAATGCGACTGCCTTAACAAGAGAATTTCACGCAAGAATATATAAACCAAATAGCATTGATGATATTATGTATAAAATAAAACAAGAAATACGGCATCAAATTCTGTCGCATTTCTACTACAGGGTATGCCGACCGTTCATCAACTTGTGAAAAAAGGGCGCAAACGCACTGCGCATAAAACAAAATCTCCTGCCATGCAGAAGTATTTTAACGCAATCAAAAACCGGTACAAAACATCTCCGTCGCCGTTCAAGCGCGGCGTATGCTTGAAAGTAACGACCATAACGCCGAAAAAGCCAAACTCCGCATTGCGCAAAATCGCGCGTGTACGCTTGACCAACGGTATGGAAGTGACTGCGTACATTCCGGGTGAAGGGCATAATTTGCAAGAGCATTCAATCGTGTTGGTGCGTGGCGGCCGCGTGAAAGATTTGCCCGGCGTGCGGTATCATATTGTCCGCGGTGTATTGGATGCAGGAGGTGTTGACAAGCGCAAGCAGCAGCGCTCGGCCTATGGCGCGAAAAAGCCAAAACCTGTTGCAGCTGCATAAATTATACAACCGCGGATTTATACAGATAGAGCTGATTTATACGGATAACAAATTATACAACTTGGTATGAGAAAAAAAATACAACATAAACGGCCGTATCCGCTTGACCCAAAATATCAGAACGCTATGGTGGGCGTATTGATTAACCACGTGATGAAAGCAGGGAAGAAAAGTGTTGCCCAAAGGATTGTGTATAGCGCGTTTGATGAAATTGAAAAGAAAGTCCAGCAAGACCCGATAGGGGTGTTTGAGCAGGCAATGAAAAACGTCGCGCCTGTTTTGGAAGTGCGGTCAAAGCGTATTGGCGGAGCGAACTACCAAGTTCCAATTGAGGTACGCGGCGAGCGCAAAATTGCCCTTACCATGCGATGGATTTTGGGCGCAGCCAGGTCTCAAAAAGGAAAACCAATGTACGCGAAATTGGCAGAGCAAATCATGCAAGCATCGCGCAATGAAGGCGCGGCAGTGAAAAAGCGCGCTGATGTCCAGCGTATGGCAGAGGCGAACAGAGCATTTGCGCATTTTGCGTAATCCGGAGCGTATGAGATACGAACGGATTTCACGAACGCGCCATGCTTTTTCTTTGCAAGTAATGTTATGAAAACGATGTAAATCATATGGCACGCCAATATTCACTTGAAAAAACGCGCGATATCGGAATTATTGCGCACATCGACGCTGGTAAGACCACAGTTTCCGAGCGTATTTTGTATTACACTGGCATTTCCCACAAAATCGGCGAAGTGCACGAAGGAGAAGCAATTATGGATTGGATGGTGCAGGAACGCGAGCGCGGAATTACCATTACCGCTGCGGCAACCACGTGTTTTTGGACCCAGACCTATTCCAAGAATTTTAAGCAAGAACCAAAAGAATACCGCATTAATTTGATTGATACGCCCGGGCACATTGATTTTACTGCTGAAGTCCAGCGTTCGCTCCGGGTTTTGGACGGAGCAGTCGTGGTGTTTGATGGCGTAGCTGGTGTTGAGCCGCAATCAGAAACCGTGTGGCGCCAAGCTGACGGATATAAAGTGCCGCGGTTGTGTTTTATTAATAAGCTTGACCGGTTGGGCGCGAGTTTTGAAAGTTCGCTTGCATCTATTAATGAACGGTTGACTCCTAATGCTGTTCCGATTCATTTGAATATTGGTTTGGAAGACCAGTTTGAAGGTGTGATTGATTTAATTAGAATGAAAGCAATTCGGTTTGAGGGCGAAAAAGGTGAACAAATCATTGAAGGAGAAATTCCTGAAAATCTGAAAACAAAAGCGCAAAACATGCGCAGCCATATGATAGAAAAAGCCGCTGAGCAGGATGATGCTTTACTTGAAAAATATCTTGTCAATAAAGAATTGACCGAAGATGAAATTCGCATGGGACTTCGCAAGGGATGTTTATCGTATTCATTGGTTCCGGTTTTGTGCGGCGCCGCGCTTCGCAACAAAGGCGTGCAGCTTGTATTGGATGCGGTTGTTGATTTTTTACCTTCACCGCTTGATTTGACCGAGTCCAAACCTATCAAAGGAATAAATCCGCGCGCGAATACAGAAGTTACGCGCCAGCCACAGGACAGCGAACCATTTACCGCGCTGGCATTTAAGGTCGCGGCAGACCCGTTCGTGGGAACGCTGGTGTATTTTCGCGTATACGCCGGAACATTGAAAAAAGGAAGTTATACATATAATGCGACGAAAAACGAGCAAGAGCGCGTGGGCAGGATTTTGCGCATGCATGCAAATCATCGCGAGGACGTGGAACAAGTGTATACCGGAGATATCGCGGCATTAGTCGGCATGAAAGCTACTACAACAGGCGATACGTTGTGTGACGAAGACAAGCAGATTATTCTGGAAAAACCCATATTCCCCGAACCGGTTATTTCTATGAAAGTTGAACCCAAGACCAAAGCAGACCAGGAAAAAATGAGCATTGTGCTGCACAAATTGCAGGAAGAAGACCCGACATTCCGTGTAAAAACCGACGAAGATACTTTGGAAACGATTATTGCCGGCATGGGGGAATTGCATTTGGATGTGTTGGTTGACCGCATGCGCCGCGAGTTTAATGTTGCAGTCAATGTTGGCCGCCCCCAAGTTGCGTATCGCGAAACTATCAAGAAACCGGTTGAACAAGAAGGGAAATACATTCATCAATCAGGAGGACGCGGACAATATGGACATGTGTGGCTGAAATTAGCCCCGTTGGAGCGCGGCAAAGGATTTGAATTTGTGAACGCAATCAAAGGAGGCATTATTCCGCAATCATATATTCCTGCTGTTGAAAAAGGGGTGAAAGAGGCAATGGGAAAAGGCGTGCTTGCAGGATTTCCCATTGTTGATATGCAGGTGACGCTATATGACGGGTCGTATCATGAAGTGGATTCATCCGAAGCAGCATTCAAAATTGCGGGTTCGATTGCTTTGCAAGAAGGCGCGAAAAAGGCTGATGTGGTTTTACTTGAACCGATTATGAAAGTTGAAGTGATTGTTCCTGATAGATTTTTGGGAGATGTGACAGGAGATTTGAGTTCCAAACGCGCGAAAATAGAACGTATGGGGGAACGCATAAATTTGAAAGTCATTGATTCGTTCGTGCCGCTTGCGGAAATGTTCGGGTATGCAACCAAACTTCGTTCCATGACCGAGGGCCGCGGAACATTTACCATGGAATTTGACCATTACGAGGAAGTGCCACGCCACATTGCGGACCTTATTGTCAGCGGCAAAAAAGCGTAAGTCCCGTAGTAATCAGTGATCAGTGATCAGTGATCAGTGATCAGTAATCAGTGATCAGTGATCAGTAATCAGTGATCAGAGAATTTAATGTTCTTGTTTTGAATTTTGGAAATTGGAATTTGTTCAAGATTCAAGATCCATGATTCAAGATCCATGATTCAAGATCCATGATTCAAGATCCATGATTCAAGATCCATGATTCA
>MNWK01000010.1:14725-14931 GCA_001872485.1 Parcubacteria group bacterium CG1_02_44_31 | reverse complement strand
TGACGGCCAATTGCTTATCTTTGTCAATCTCTCCTGGTACGACCCGGATGTGTATTTGACTGATAGCGGGGATTTAAAAATAACCGCTACCACATCCACCTCGGAGGAAGTTGCTGACTCCGTCGTCCCACCGTCCGAGGAGTCCCTAACGGGCCACCTCGGAGGAGGGACTTACACCCTTAAAAACTCCGCCGGAGAAATTATCG
>MNWK01000010.1:0-14705 GCA_001872485.1 Parcubacteria group bacterium CG1_02_44_31 | reverse complement strand
GAACTGGTAACTGGGAAGCTCCGCGTTGGCTTGATTGAGACGAAAAAACTTATAGTTGATGGCGTTGATTTACTGCAAGAAATGAGAGAATTAAAGGCAGAAAACAATGCTTTGCAGGCGCGTATTGAAGCTATTGAATCAAAACTCAAATAACCTTAACAACATCGCAAGACCTCATATATCGTCTTGCGATGTCCTTAGATTGAGAGCAGGAAGCAAGACGATATGCAGAAAAAACGTTATAATTAAACAATATAATTAAATCTTTGAGTATTTATGAAAAAGTTTTTTGAAAGCAAAACCCTTAAGGTTATGGTTTTAGTGTTAGGAATAATTATTTTTGCTATGGCATTAGCGTTTGTCTTGGTTAAGTTTAATGTTTTCCAGAAAAAACCAGTTGCGTATTCCGTGATATATCTTCAAACTGGCGATATTTATTTTGGAGAGCTTTCGCAATTTCCGTATCCGGTTTTGAAAAATGGGTACATTTTACAGCGTGGCCAGGATGGCGGCGTGAGCTTACTTTCAATTTCTTCCACTATCTGGGAGCCGGCAGGATATGTGCGATTAAACAGAGATATGATTGTTTTTACTGCACCGCTTGCAAAAACCAGCGCGGTATACCGCATGATTATTGCGCAACAACAAGGCGGAGCAGTTCAGGGTAGTCCAGTTCCTTCAACCCCGAATTCAAGTTTGCCGCAACCAAAATCATCTATTAAGCCAAGTCCGGTTTTAAGTCCAGTGGAGTAAAAACACTAGAATCAATATATCGCCTTGCGATGTTGATAGACGACATCGCAAGACCTTAGATTGATTTACTCGAGAGTGGATTCATTAAGATTGCTCATATCGAGATCCTTCAACCATTTGAAAGTAGATTTTTTGTATTCTGCTGACCCGTCAAAAAGTTCTGATAAAAACTCTCTTTGAGTGACTGATGGAAAGTTGTGTTTCCCAATATAATCTAAAAAGCTGCTCCAGCGGTATTGTTCTAAAAACTCAATTGCCCCTTGATAATTATTTAGCTTGCCTTGTCGCCATTCAGGGGCTACCAAATCTAATGGGTTCAGGTGAATATAATAGGGGAGATGAATAAAGTGTGATTCCTGGTTTATCTCAATTGCTTTGTATCGTCCTTCAAACAAAGCGCCAGCTCTCTTATTTTTTTGGTTAAAGTAATTAGCATAACCAGTATTTAATTTTTTCATAAAGAGAGGTAAACTATTATCAAGTTTTGGTCGCAGCATCAGGTGATAATGGTTTGGCATTAAGCAAAACGCCAGTATCTCTACTAATAATTTTCTCTTTTTTCTCTTTGGTTTAATAATATACGGGTTTGCGACATCCTTAGAATTCTTAGAATTGAAGAAATAACCGGCGTTTTCCGCTGGTTCAACATCATTAAATTCAAATAAATTATGGACAAAACGGAAATAATCTTCTTGTTCTAGAAAAATAACTCTTTTGTCCACTCCCCGGTTTAGTACATGATAAACATTTTGGGTAACAATAGGTTCTCTCATTAAAAGAATTATATCAAATTCTAAGGATGTCGCAAACCCGTAAGATTTATTTTGATTACGCAGCTTCAACGCCAGTCAACCCCGAAGTTTTGCAAGAAATGCATCCGTATTTTTCCGAGCTGTTTGCCAATCCCGGGTCAACGCATTATGCGGGAAGAATGGCGCAAGCTGCTGTGGATAATAGCCGCGAGCGCATTGCGCAAGTTTTCGGCGTTGACCAATCGGGCGTTATTTTTCTTGCATCAGCAACCGAAGCGAATAATCTTGTGCTTCGGGGGGCGGTAAAACAGTACAAAGCAAAAGTTGGCCGCGGATTGCCGCATATCATCGTATCAGTAATTGAACATGAATCAGTTTTGGATACTGCCCGCGATTTGGAGCAATGCGGCGAAGTAGAGGTGACATATGTTCCGGTCAATAGCCGCGGATTTGTTGAGCCTGATATTCTCCGTATGGCGTTGCGCCCACATACGATTCTTGTGTCTGTTATGGCGGTTAATAATGTAACCGGTGCGATTCAGCCGATTTCCGAAATCGGAACTATGATTCGCGAGTTTCGCCAGCAGAAATTGTCTTTGTCAAATCAAGCAAAATACACGCCATTTGAGCTTCAATATCCGCTCCTGCATACTGATGCGGCGCAGATATTTCACACGTCTGAAAAACAGTGTGATATACAACATATCAAGACAGATATGGTTATCATTTCATCGCACAAAATATGCGGCCCAAAAGGAGCAGGGGCGTTGATACTAAAAAACGTCATCAGTAACCAGCCATCAGTTGTTCGTCATCAGTTATCAGTTATCAGTCCAGTGGTTACGGGTGGCGGACAAGAATTTGGATTTCATTCTGGAACCGAGAATGTGCCTGTGATTGTGGGGTTTGCCAAGGCGCTGGAAATAACCATGATGTCACGGAACAAGGAGGTTCGTCGTTTGCACGCGTTACAGGAGGAGTTTGTGAAGGGGATACGCGCAATATTCTCTCGCGCGGTTGTGAATTCATTTGAACCACACGCAGCAGGCATATTCAATGTTTCGTTTCCGGGTTTTACGCATGACGAATTGCTGTACAAATTTGACCGCGAGGGTATTGCTATATCCATTGGTTCTGCGTGCCATGCGAAACTTGTTAAACCTTCGTATGTGCTTGTGGCAATGGGCGTTCCCCAAAATATTTTTGAATCAGCTTTGCGGTTCAGTTTTGGTTCTGGCACGACCAAACAGGAAATTACATATTGCCTTGATGCAATAAAAAAAATAATACATAAATAATATGAGAGAGTTAAACAATTATTTATCTGTGTAAATCTGTGTTCAAATCCGCGTGAATCTGTGTAAAAATCAAGTAGACTACACAAATCAACGCAAATAGAAAAACAGCTCAACACAAATTATTCAACAGCCTCAATATATAAAAAAATATGCACACCATAAAAACAAAACACATATGCGTCGCAGCGGGCATTTTTATATTTGCAATTGTAGCAACGCAATCTGCATTGGCTTTTTCTTTTTCAGATCTGCTCCATTGGAATCCGCTTGCTCCACTTGTGCAAAAAATCCAGCAATTTGAGCAAAGGATTTTGCATCGCGCGCCCGTGGCGCCAAGTCCCGTGGCGCCAAGTCCGATGCCGTCTATGGAAAATCAGGCATCTCCGCTTCCGATTTTGAAAAGTGTTTCTGATTATGAAGAGCAAGTGATAAATGTGGTCCAGAGTAGCGCGCCGTCAGTGGTAAGCATTATCGTGTCCAAAGACCTTCCTGTTGTTGAAGAATATTTTATCAATCCGTTTCAGGATTTCGGTTTTGATGTTCCGCCCGGATTTGGCATTCCGCAGTATCGGCAAAAAGGAACGCAAAAACAGGAAATCGGCGGCGGGTCAGGATTTGTGATTTCGCAAAACGGTTTGATTGTGACTAACAAGCATGTTGTTGTGGATACAGGGGCTGATTACACCGTGCTCTTTAACAACGGAACAAAAGTACCTGCAAAAGTTATTGGCCGCGGCCAATCGCTTGATGTCGCCGTGTTGAAAGTCAATGCTGATAATCTGAAGCCACTTCCCTTGGGAGATTCAGACGCATTAAAACTTGGACAAAGCGTCATAGCGATTGGCAATGCATTGGGTGAATTTCAAAATACAGTAAGTGTCGGGGTTGTGTCAGGGCTGAGCCGCACCGTGACTGTTGAAAACGAAGTGTTGAAAAATATTATTCAAACCGATGCGGCGATTAATGCGGGGAATTCCGGAGGGCCGCTCTTGGATTTGCGAGGACGAGTTATTGGCATAAATACCGCAATGGCGCGCGGCGCGCAAAGTATAGGGTTTGCCATTCCGATTAACCAGTTAAAAAAAGTAATTCAGCAGGTTTTGGCAAACGGCAAAATAACAACAGCGTATTTGGGCGTGCAGTACAGATTAATAACTTCGACAATACAAAAACAAAATGCATTGCCCGTTGATTACGGCGCGTGGATTGCTTCTTCAGGAAACAGCCCTGCGGTTGTTGCATCGTCGCCCGCGCAAAAAGCAGGACTAGTTGACGGAGACATTATTTTGTCGCTTGACGGAAAAAAAATCACGCAAGATAGTCCTTTGTCTGATATGATTCAACAGCATAACCCCGGAGACACCGTAACGCTTGAAGTAATGCGCCAGGGCAAAATTATGGAGTTCAAAGCAGTATTGGGCGAACGATAGCCCTACGGTTGTTTGGTGATATAGTGATGTGGTAATAAGTGGTAAGTTGTTTCGTTGTAAGTTATAATATGGGTATGAATCCTTTTAATCGTTTTACACATAAAGCCCAAGAAGTGCTTCAGCGCGCGCAGGAAATTGCTATGGAAAAAAATCAGCTTGAAATTTCAAGTTTGCACGTGTTGTTTGCTATGCTGTGGCAGGATGAAAGCGTGATTGCGGGAACTCTGGAGAAACTCGGCGTTGATATTGAAAAGTTTTCCGCACTGCTTGAACAAAAGATTAACGCCGCGCCGAAAATTTTTACCTTGGGCCAGCCGTCTCCGTTCGGCCAGTTTTACATTTCACAGGAATTGGTGCAGGCATTGCAAAAAGCGGGCGAAGTGATGACGCGGTTAAAAGATGAATATGTGACGCCTGAAACGTTGTTCATCGCGATTGCCAATATGAAAACGCGCGCCCGCGACGCGCTGGAGCAAGCTGGTATCGCGATTGCCGATATTGAAAAAACAGTTTTGGAGCTTCGGGGAAGCGACCGCGTGACAGAAGAAGGCGGTGAAACCAAGCGTAAAGTGCTTGAAAAATATACTACCAATCTTACCGAACTTGCCAAGCGCAAAAAACTTGACCCTGTTATTGGCCGCGAGCGCGAGCTCAGGCGCGTGATGGAAGTGTTGTCGCGCAGGACCAAAAACAATCCGATTCTCATTGGTGAACCCGGCGTGGGAAAAACCGCAATCGTGGAAGGTCTTGCGCAAATGATTGTGGCAGGCGAAGTGCCAGAACCATTAAAACATAAGGAATTACTGTCGCTTGATATCGGGTCTATGGTTGCGGGAACGAAATTCCGCGGCGAGTTTGAGGACAGGTTGAAAACCGCTTTGAAAGAAATCAGCGCGGGAGAGGGAAAATACATTTTATTTATTGACGAAGTGCATGTGATTGTGGGCGCAGGCGCCGCAGAAGGCGCGATTGACGCGTCAAATTTATTAAAACCTGCGCTTGCGCGCGGCGAGCTTCATGCGATCGGCGCCACAACCTTGAAAGAATATCAAAAATACATTGAACGCGACCCTGCGCTCGAGAGGAGATTCCAGCCGATTTTAGTTGAAGAGCCGTCTCGTGACGACGCGATTGCTATTTTGCGCGGGCTCAAGGAAAAATATGAAATTCATCATGGCGTGCGCATTACGGACGCGGCACTTGTCGCGGCTGTTGATTTGTCCATTCGCTACATTACGGACCGGTATTTGCCTGATAAGGCAATTGATTTGATGGATGAAGCTGGGTCGTCTTTGCGTTTGGAAATTGAAAGTATTCCTCAGGAAATTGATGAAGTGCGCCGGGGTATGCGGCGTTTGGAAATTGAAAAAGAGGCGTTAAAAAAAGAAAGCGATGCGCAGTCCCAAAAACGCAGCCGCCAGATTGAACATGAATTAAAAAATATTGTTAAAAAGAATGCGGAACTTTCGGCGCAATGGGAAAAAGAAAAGCAAGCGGTGGGCAAAGTCCATGAAATCCGCTCGAAAATTGAGCAGTTGCGTCAGGAATCCGAACAAGCTGAAAGCAAAGGCGATTTGACGCGCGTGGCGGAAATTATATACGGGTTGCTCCCGCAAGCGCAAAAAGATTTGGCAACGCAGGAGAAACGGGAAGAATCTATGCGTAAACGCGCCAAATTCGTCAAGGAAGCAGTAACCGAAGAAGAAGTCGGCAGAGTCGTGTCGCGTTGGATTGGCGTTCCTGTTTCGCGCATATTGCAATCCGAAGCGGAAAAATTTGCGAACCTGGAAAAAATTTTATCCAGCCGCGTCGTGGGGCAAGGAGAAGCTATTTCGGCAATCAGCAGGGCGTTGCGCAGGTCGCGCGCGGGACTTGGCGAAGTTGACCAGCCCATTGGGTCGTTTATATTTTTAGGTCCCACCGGCGTGGGAAAAACCTATTTGGTGCGCAATATTGCGGAGGTTATATTTGGCGATGAAAAAAATCTGGTTCGTTTGGATATGTCCGAGTATATGGAAAAATACACCGTGGCGCGGCTCATCGGGTCGCCTCCGGGATATGTTGCGCATGAAGAAGGCGGGCAATTGACCGAAATTGTCAAACACAAACCGTACAGCGTGATTTTGTTTGATGAAATTGAAAAAGCGCATCCTGACGTGTTTAATATTTTGCTTCAGATTTTGGACAACGGTAGATTAACCGACGGTAAGGGCAAGGTTGTTAACTTTAAAAATACCATTGTTGTGATGACATCCAATGTTGGAGGAGAGTATTTGAAAAAAATGGCTTCGTTCGGATTTGCAACTTTTGACGAAGGCCATTATCGTGATGAGAAAAACAAAATTATGGAAACATTGCGAAGCCACTTCAGGCCCGAGTTTTTGAATCGCATTGACGAAATTGTGATTTTTAATCCCTTGACGAAACGCGACATTGAACGCATTGTCCAGCTTCAGCTTGAAAAAGTCATTGAACGGTTGCGTACGCGAAATATCACGCTTGAAATTACGGATTCTGCAAAGCGCGCGCTTGCCCAGCGCGGATATGACCCGGAGTTCGGCGCGCGGCCGCTCAAGCGTTTAATTCAGCGCGAAGTGCTGGACCCGCTTTCCGAACGCATTATGCAAGGAACCCTCAAACCGAATAAAAAAGTGGTTGTGTCGGCAAAAGGCGAAGCGATTGAGATAAAAGCGTAAAATGGTTATTGGCAGAATGTCCGGTTCTCAAGTTCGCGAGCGCGCATATGACACTGGCATTTTGCTTGCACTTTTCGTGTTGTGGATGACCTATGGCGGATGGCGGGATATGTGGATTATTTGGGTGGCGTACGGTTTGTGCGCTATTGCGTTTGTTTTGATTCACGGATTGCTGGCACGCGAGCGATTGATGTACGGCGTGATTGCGGTTTTGGGAATTGCACATGCAGCCGCGTTTCAAGGAATGTTGCTGGTGATTTTAAGTGTTGCGCTTATAGCAATAGCCTTGTCAATACGGAGCGGGAAATATGCGCTTTGGGTCCGTGAGTATGCGTTTTTTTTGCTTTTGTGGATTATATTGTTTGACGGTTTTTACGCGTTATCAATTGCGGCTGCGCATGAGTGGGTGATATGGATTGGCGTTGTTGCGGGTATGGCGTTTGTGATGGATTTTTGCGTTTCCGAACGCGCCATTGCGGGCAATGTGTGGCGTAAGGCAGTTGTGTTAATGGTATGCGCGGAATCGTTTTTGATTGTTTCGTTTTTGCCGGTTTCCAGCGCTGTGCTTGCATTTGTGTGCGCGGTTTGTTCCATGTTTTTTATCAGGCATGGGGTATTGCGCTACGCGTACGAGAATTCAAAAGAAATTGTTCAAGAAGCTGTTTTAAGCGTTGCAATCATGTTGGTCACGCTTTGTGTGGCGTTTTTTGCCGCACCGCGTTGACCCGTAGTAGATTTTCAACATCCACCTTCGGTGGAATATAGACGAGTTGAAAATGCACTACAGGGCCTGCCCTGTAATAGAATTTCAACATTTGCTACGTGGGGCAGAAATATGTTTAGGAAATAATTAAAATAAAACATTCCCACATTCTTGAGAATGTTGGAATATCCAGTAGCAGATTTCTATGGATAAAATTTGAAAAATTTCTAACAAGGATTAATTGTTTTCGTTTTGTATTCGCTCTATTTCTTGAGATAACATCTGCATATATAAATTCAACCCTACGGCATTGATAGTGCCCGATTGTTCTTTGCCCAAAAGATTTCCAGCGCCGCGAAGCTCCAAATCCTGTTTTGCGATTTCATACCCCGCGCCCAAATACTGCAGGCGTTTCAGTATATTAAGCCGTTGTTTTCCTTGCGGTGTCATGCGCTTGGGATTATAAAACAAATACGCCCATGATGTCGCGTCTTTTCTGCCGATTCGTCCGCGCAGTTGATGCGTCTGCCCGAGCCCCAAGCGGGATGCGTCAGCCACAATCAATGTGTTGACATTTGAAATGTCCAAACCGTTTTCAATAATGGTCGTGGCAAGCAGAACATGGATGTCGCCGTTTTGAAAATCCGTAATTGTTTTGACCAGTTGCTGCTCGGGCATTCTGCCATGGATGATGCCGATGCGGATATGCGGGAGCAGAGCGCAAAGTTTTTCTTTTATTGTTTCCATAGTTGCGATGCGATTGTACAAAAAATACACTTGGCCGCCGCGATTGCATTCCAGTTCTATGGCTTGTTTTGCTTTATCCCATGAAAACGGCATCACGAATGTTTGTGTGGGAAGTTTTTGCGGCGGAGGCGTTTGAATCACGCTGATGGTTTTCAGATGCGTCATGCCCATGTACAGCGTTCTCGGAATCGGGGTTGCGGAAAGCGACAGAATATCAACTTCGTTTTTGAATTTTTTCAAACACTCTTTGTGTTTGACGCCGAACCGTTGTTCTTCATCAATGATAAGCATGCCTAAGTTATGAAACAAAACATCTTTGCTTAAAAGCCGATGTGTGGCAATGATGATGTCAATAGCTCCGCTTGCTATGCGTTGCAGAATTATTTTTTGCTCGGTGTGTTCTACCAGACGCGATACAAATGCGATGCGCAAGGGAAAATCCCTTAGCCGTTTTTGAAATGTATGATAGTGTTGATACGCTAAAATGGTCGTAGGCGCCAGCACTGCGACTTGTTTGTTCGCGAGCGCCACGCGCACCGCTGCCCGCAGCGCAACCTCGGTTTTGCCAAATCCCACGTCGCCGACCAAAATCCGGTCCATGGGTTCGCTTCTGTCTAAATCGCGCGAGATGTCTTTCATCACTTTGAGTTGGTCAGGCGTTTCTTCGTATGGAAATGATGATGCCAAAATGCGTTCTGCTTGCTCGTCTCGGCTATACGGCTGGCGCTGAGTTATTTTTCTTTGCGCATATAATGCCAAAAGTTCGTGCGCAAATTGGATAATGTCTTTTTTCGCTTTTTGTTTGGTGTGCAGCCATGTTTCGTTTCCGAGCCTATGGATTGTTGGCTTTCTAAATCCGTAATACGGTGAAAGTTTCTGTATATGCGAAAAAGGAACTAAAAGCCTGTCTGCGCAGGTTTGCATGCGCAGACAGGCGGGTTTGTCTGCACGCGCAGTCCCGCCTGCCAGTCGCTTGCGTTCCAGGCGCGTGCGGGCAGGCGCGTATTCAAGCACGCAATAGCCGCGGTTCACATTGGTTGTTGTGTTGATAAATTTCTCGTATGTTGCGCTAAGAGCGCGGCTGTTTGGCGAAGCGGTATATCCACGGAAAATGCCAATGCCGTGGTCAAGGTGCGTGACATAATCGTTTGCGGAAAACGAGTAGAGTGCGTGCGGAGGTTTGGCGCTTTGCAGTGTTGTTTGGAATTTTTTTGTATGGATATGCTGGATAATATTGCCTAAAAATACAATCCGGAAGAGTTTTGCGCCCGGTGGAATAATAATGAGTGTTCCTCCTGCAAACGCGAATTCCCCGTGCGTTTGTGGAAAATCAGTTTTGATATATCCGAGTTCGTCGAGTTTTTGAAACAGCACGGCAAGTTTGTATGCGCCGCCGATTGTTAAAAACAGCACATGAGATTGCCACCATGTCCGGGTGCGTGATGCTCGTTGGATGAGCGTGAAATTTTTTACAATCCAATCAGAATCTTTTTCCAAAAAGAACGGATGAAATGCGGGTATGCATACAGTTGTGTTTTGAAGCATAGGTCAACAAGCGAGCCACGAGGCCATGAGACGGATAGCTTTTGGCGCGACTGATTTTTCAAACACGATTCGTTCTTCTGCGCTGAATCGTTTAAGCACGAATGTTTCGGATTTACCTTTGGACATTGGCGGCCTGATGCCGATGCGCAGCCGCGGAAAGTTTTGCGTTTTAAGCGCGCGTATAATTGATTCTACGCCGTGATGCCCCGCTGCCCTGCTTGATGCGGTAAACTTCACGTTTCCTGTTATGAGGTCGCTGTCGTCGTGGATGACGAGGAGGTGATTTGGACTGGCGCCGTATTTTTTAAGCAGCTCTCGCGCTACCGTACCCGATTCATTCATGTAGGTAAGCGGACGCGCATATACCACCTCGCCTGCGCGGGCAGGGGGAGTTTTCTTTATGGTTATTTGTATTGTTTCAGCATGGCACTTTTTGTTTTGTTTCCATTTCAGTAAAGGAGCGGACATGCTGCTGAAATATGTATCCAATATCAATTGTCCTGCATTGTGGCGCGTTGTTTGGTATGGAGCGCCGGGATTGCCTAAAGCAAGAATAATTTTTGTCCCAGTAGGAGAACGACGATAATTTCGTGCCATTGCGGTATTTGATATGTTTGTTCGCGGTTTCATAGGATTGGAATTTTGCTGCAGGGCATACCATTTCTTGAATCTTGAACCTTGGATCCTGAATCTTGAACCTTGGATCTGGTGCTTGCTTAGGATTTAGCGCTTTCCTTTACGCACGAGTGCAAAGTGTTGATAGAGATTTTGCCCCACAGAAGCCTACGGAGTCTTGTCTTCGCAAGAACTTTGTTCTTGCGAAGACTTTACTAAATGTTTATTCTTGTTGCATTATTGATTTTCAGTATGCGTGACTCCTTATTTATATAATACAACCATATTTTCTTTTTCCCGCTTTGCTGGATGTTGAAAATCTACTACAGGGAGAGTATACTATACCCTGTAGTGAATTTTCGACTTAATCAGCGTTTATTCTCGTTACGTTATTGACCTTTAGCGTACGTGGCCATTTCTTCCCGCGATAACCAATCATGCTTCCTTTGTCGCTTCGCGACTCGTTAAAAATCTACTACAGGGTATACTTTAATTGTTTACTATGTCAAAAATACGCGAATTTTTAGGAGAATTGCTTGAGACCGTGCTTATTTCCCTGGTTATTATTGTACCAGTCCGCTTTTTTATTATCCAGCCGTTTTTCGTCAAGGGCCAATCCATGGAACCGAATTTTCATGAAAATGATTATATCATTGTTGATGAATTGTCATACCGATTCCGTGAGCCGGTACGTGGTGAGGTAGTTGTACTGAAATCCGTAACGCTCGCGAATCAGAATCTTTTGAAGCGCATTGTAGGCCTGCCGAATGAAACAATTGAAATTCAAAACTGGTCAGTCGCCATTTGTACAACAGGCGAGTCTTCGTGCGTGACTTTGCATGAGCCGTATTTGCCCACCGGACTCGTGACAGAAGGCACTATGCGCATATCATTGAATTCTAATGAATATTTTGTGTTGGGAGATAACAGACAGTTTTCGTATGATTCTCGCAAATGGGGAGTGCTTGCTCGAACAGATATCATAGGACGCGTGTGGGTGAGGTTGTGGCCATTTGATGCAGCAACCGTATTTGCCGCGCCTGCATATCAACCCGCGCCGTAAGGTCTTCACAAGAACAAAGTTCTTGCGAAGACGAGGCCCATATAACAATGGCCAAAGAGTGTTAAAAACACTTTCTGGCTCCAAAATTTAATAGTAGGCTTCTAACGGGGTTTAAAACACAGACATGAAAACATAATTATTTCTTATGGGTATGCAGAAAAAACAAATTTTAAAAACAAAAAAGGCGATAGCACGCAAACGCAGCCAGGGTACGCAAACATTTCAGGCGCCAAAAGGCATGCACGACATATACGAACCGGACATTGCGCTGTTTGATGATTTGCAGGATGTAGTCAGGGACCTGGCGCGCGCGTACGGATATCAGCATATTGAAATTCCTGTTTTGGAAGACAAGGATTTATTTGTGCGCAGCGTCGGGTTAGATACCGATATGGTGGAAAAAGAAATGTATGTGTTAAAAACCCGCGGGAGAGATATATTGGCATTGCGGCCCGAAGGAACTGCGGGAGTTGCGCGCGCATATATCCAAAACGGGTTTATGTATATGCCTCAACCGGTCAAGTTGTGGTATTGGGGACCGATGTTTCGCTACGAAAACCCGCAAGCAGGCAGATACCGTCAGCATATTCAAGCCGGGTTTGAGTTCCTTGGAGCAGACAATCCGATTGCTGATGCGGAAACCATGCAACTTGCTGTGCGCATCGGAGAATCCTTCGGATTGAAGAATGTATGCGTGTATCTCAACAGCATCGGATGTTCCGCATGCCGCGTATCGTATCGCAAGGCGCTGAAAGCGTATTATCGGACCAAGAGCAGAAAATTGTGTTCAGATTGCAAACGCAGGCTTCACACAAATGCGCTGCGGCTTTTGGATTGTAAAAATGAAACATGTATGATGTTTCGTAAAGACGCGCCAGAAACCCTGGGATATTTATGCAAGGATTGCTCTGCGCATTTTAAGAAAGTGCTGGAGTTTTTGGATGAAATGAAAATCAATTATTTTTTGGACCCGTATTTGGTGCGCGGTTTGGATTATTATAACCAGACCGTGTTTGAGTTGAAAGCGATTCCTTCGCAACAACAGCCTGTTGACGGCCACGAACAACAAAAGGAGCCGCTTTCGTTCGGCGGCGGCGGCAGATACGATTATTTAATGAAAATGCTTGGCGGTCCGGATACAACCGCGGTTGGATTCGCGTTGGGCATTGACCGCATGGTGGAGATTGCCAAACAAGAGCAGGTAAAAGCGAAAAAACAAAATCCGCGCGTATATGTTATTCAAATGGGCGATATTGCGCGGACCAAAGCGTTGCAGATGCTGGATATGTTGCGCGCGCAAGGAATTTTTGCTGGATTTGATTTATGCCGTGACAGCATCAAGGCCCAATTCCGTTCTGCTGACCGCCTCGGTGTACGCTATGCGCTGATTATCGGCCAAAAAGAAGTGGTTGACCATGAAGTGTTGATTCGTGATATGGAAACCGGTATTCAGGAAAGCATTCCTGAAGAAAAAATGATTGAGGCGCTCAAAGAGCGATTGCGCCTCGCGAGAAAAGATAAAATAAATCATACGTTCTATGGCGTACCATCCTGATTGTTTATTATGTAAGATTATTGCCAATAAAGAACCCGGGAAAAAAGTTTGGGAAAACGAGGCATTTGTCGCTATTGAAAACAAATATCCCAAGGCGCCTATCCATGTGTTGGTGATGCCCAAGGACCACATTGAAAAAAGCGATACCATGTACGGCGCCACTCCTGCTTTTTGGAATGATTTTATGGCAGCTATCGCTGCGGTGATTGCGCACTATGGGCTTGATAAAACCGGATATAAATTCGTAAACAACGGCGCCGGGTACAATCATTTTACGCACGAACATATGCATGTGTTGGGCGGCAGCGAAGAAGAGCCGGCAGGCGTGACATAAATTCGTTCTGTAAGAATGCAAACATTAGGCATAAGTCATATTACTCTTACGGTAAAAGATATTCAAAAAGAATGTCAGTTTTATTCCGTTCTTTTTAGTTTAGTGCGCGCTTTGAAATAACCGAAGATACATTCTTAAAGGGCGTTTTTAAATTTCACCTGCGTTCAATCGGTATTCCTGTTTCATTTCGTGAACCCCGCACCACGGGTTTACACCCGTGGCTTCCTGTGGTGCGGGGTGAATATACAGAAACCGATCGGGATGCAGTTTTTGATTATAAACAAATAGGGCTTGATCATTTTGCCATTCAAATTCCCGATGAAAAAGAACTTGAGATGATACATGGGAAAATTGTGAAGGCGTGGAAGGCAGTGGACCAGAATGTTTTAAACGGAAAAACCAAAGGGATTGAGGTGTGTCAGTATACGGGAAGAAAATACATTTGTTTTTACGACCCGAGCGGGATTCCCGTTGAGTTCTATATACCCCGTAGTGAATTTTCGACTTAATTATTAACATTTATTCTAGCTAAGTTATTGACTTTTAGTATATGAGCAATTTCTTTACACAATACCATATTTTCTCTTGTCGCTTTGCGACTAGTTAAAAATCTACTACAGGGTATAGGAAATTAAAGCATGGATATTGCGTAATTTTGTCTTATACGCTATACTCATTACACACGATTAATGCTCCAAAACAAATAGAGTTATGGCTGTTATAGTTCGAAGAAAGAACAACGAACCGTTATCAAGCTTTTTGTATCGGGCGACCAAGCGGATTCAGAAATCAGGCGTTCTTTTGCAAGCGCGCAAAAACAGGTTTTACAAAGGCAATACGTCAAAAGATAAGCGGTGGCGCACGGCGATGCAGCGTTTGGAAATGGAACAGGAAATACACAAATTTTTAAAACAAGGATATGCTTTGAATGAAGCGGTTGTCCGTGCGCGCAAGATGATGAAAGGCATTACCAAAAAATAAAGAGTCATCGCGAATACCACGAATAGGGCAGGTAATAACGCGAATTGACTTGTTGAGGTGGTAACAGTATTCGCATTATTTTTTATACCATTAGCATTATTAGTGACTTCTTTGTTTGAAAATATTATTCGCATTATTTTTTTTCATATTATTTATTAGCATTATTAGCGATTACTTTGTTTGAAAATATTATTCGCATTATTTTTATACCATTAGCATTATTAGCGATTACT
>MNWK01000020.1 GCA_001872485.1 Parcubacteria group bacterium CG1_02_44_31 | reverse complement strand
CGCATGCCCAACTAAGAACCCGTCAATGATTGTATATGCCGCAAGTTGTTCTATATTTCCCGCATGCACCGAACCCCCGTACAACACTTCATGAATTGAAGACAAACCCATGTGAGAAACTTGGTCCTTGATATATCCTATCATGGCCGCCGCATCAGCAGGGTCGTCCGAAACATTACCGCTGACAGTACTGATAGCCCATGATGGTTCGTATGCGACAATAATATGTGCCAACATTACGTTGGAAAATTTGCTGCATTGATACAAACGATTATGAAGCTGTTTTGTAACAAAAAGCATTGATGCGCGTTTGCCGCGGATATGCGTATGTTCATCTTCACCAACACACAAAATCGGCCGCAATCCGGCTTGAAGCGCGGCAATGATTTTTTTGCCAATCATCTCATCCGTTTCTCCGTATGCGCGCGTACGCTCAGAATGTCCAAGAATAACATATCGTATGCCGGCTTGATGCAAACTCAATGGAGAAACTTCACCAGTATACGAGCCGTTTGATTCCCAAAAGCAATCTTGCGCGCCAAATTGTAGAAACTGATAACTGATAACTGATAACTGATGACTGATGACTGATGACTGATGATAAATAAAACTAAACAAATATTGAAATGGCGGGCATGCAACAACTGTTGTTTGTTTAATTTTTTTTGCCGCCTGCCTGCGCAGGCAGGCACGCGCGGTATCGCGCAAAAGCTGCTGCGCCTTTTTATATGTCGCAGGATTCAATTTCCAATTCAAAATTAAAAAACGATGCATACTATTCTGACTCGACGACTTACAACTAATAACTCATGACTATTAGGTGCATTATATCACAATCTGATTCTGATGCGAATAACATCAAAAATCGTTGCAATCGCACGGTCGAATGTAACGCGCGAATCTGCGTCGTTGTGCCACGAAATCGGAACTTCGCCAACGCGCAGCCCCAGTTTTCCTGCGCATGCCAAAAGTTCAATATCAAACGCCCATCCATATATGCGCTGATTCAAAAAAACTTCGCGGCCCTTTTTGCTAAACGCCTTAAATCCGGCTTGCGTATCCATATACGAAAACCCGAACAAAACACGCACAAAAACGCTGGATATCTTTCCCAATATTTCTCGATACCACGGTTGATGCAATACAATCTGCGATTGCGGCATGCGGCGTGAACCAATCACGATGTCATACCCGCGCTTAAACAACGGCAGCATTTTTTCAATTTCTTTGATATGCGTTGAATTGTCCGCGTCCATAAAAAGCGCGATATCGCCTTGAGCAGCAGCCATACCTTGACGCACCACAAATCCCTTGCCGCGGTTTTGTTTATTATCAATGAGCGCCATCACGCGCACTTGCTGAAGCGAACGCACAACATCAACAGTATGGTCTCGCGAACCATCGTTGGCCACAATAATTTCCCATGTATACGATTGCGTTTCAAGATACGCCATAACCGATGCAAGCGTTTTCGCAATGCGCGTTTCTTCGTTATACGCAGGAATAATAATTGATAAAAACGGATTACGTGATTCGTTCATCGGTTTTATCCAAATAATCTTGTAATAAAATTTGCGCGCTTACGCTATGGTCTTTTTGAGCATGCATAAACTGTTTGGAAAGGTCGGAACTTAAAATTTCGTTGACAAATGCAATACGCACGCCGGTTGCGGCTGCCAAAGCGTTTGCAAATGTTCTGACTATCTCGCACATTGGCGTTTGTTCAAATTGAAACGAAAGCGGGAGCCCCAACACAACAAGGTCAATATGTTCAGATTTCACCACAATACCGACACGACTCACGGCATCATGCATGGAAACAACTTCGAGCGTGGGAAGTTTAGTCGCAACATGACCATTCGAATCCGCAATTGCGCAACCAATATGCTTTTCTCCGAAATCGATTGCAAGAATTCTCATATACGATACCAATATACGAATAGATACTAATGATACAAATAAATACGAAAAAAATCCTTTATGGTTTTGTTACCACAATCGGCTTTGTTTTGGTTATCGCAACCGTATGCTCAAAATGCGCAGCCAACGAACCGTCAAGCGTGACAAAACTGCTGTCGCTTTTTTGCAGCACTTCGCCGGTTCCTAAAACAACCATAGGTTCAAGCGCTAAAACCATGCCTGCAGCAAGCTTGATGCCTTCGCCTCGGCGTCCGATATTGGGAACTTCCGGAGATTCGTGCACCGCATACCCAACGCCATGGCCGATTAAGTCTTCTGCCAAAGAAAATCCTTGCTCATACACATACGAGCTGATGGCGTAGCCGATATCGCCCAGCGCATTGCCCGCCTTGCATACATGAATGCCCAATTCCAATGCTTTACGCGTTACACGCATCAATTTCTTTTTTTGAGCGGACAATGTACCCAATCCAATAGTTACTGCGGAATCTGTATACAAACCCTTATACATCAACCCTGCATCAATGCTTACGATATCGCCGTTATGAAACACCGTACTCCGTTTGGGAACGCCGTGCACAATCGTATCGTTGATGGATACGCAAATCGCTGCAGGAAATGAATGCGCAGCTGACGATGGACGGTAATGCAAAAACGAAGGACGCGCGCCTTCTTGTTTTATTAATTTACGCGCAAGCATGTCAAGGTCGTACGCGTTACCGCCGACTTTACACGCGCGGCTTAATGCATTAAGAACTTTGGCAAGTTTTTCCCCTCCTTCGCACAGCAACGCGATTTCTTTTTCGGTTTTAAGGGAAACCATCCTGTAGTAGAACTTGAATAGTTTTTCAAACTCAACACTCTTGACCAACGAGTGTGTAATTTTTCACAAAATAACAATTATATTTAGCCAATAGCAACATATTATTCAAGTTCACTACGGGACACGTTCCACATTACACCAATTTTCTTCTTTTCAATGCAGCCCAAAAATCTTTAAAAACCGCGTCAGCAGGCTGCTCGCCGTTAATAACAATCAAACGTTTCTGTTTTTGATACCATACCAATGCAGGCACCACAAGACGCCTGAAATATCGCAATCGTTCAAGGATGGATTTCGGATTATCGTCCAAACGCCTGATTAATGCTCCGCCGCAAAAAGAACATGTCTTGGGATGCGAATCTAAAAGTTTATATGGAACCACTTCCTTGCATTTTACGCATACTAACCGCTTCAACAAACGCTTTTTTGCTTCCGCGTCTGAAATATCAATATAAACCGGAACGGGCTGCACACCAGTCGTAAACGGAACGGCATCATCCATGACTTCTGCTTCAAGCAACGTTCTTGGCGACCCTTCCCACACAACACCGCGCGCGTTCTTGGAAAGATCCAACAACACATCCATCCATAATTCTATGGCAAGAGAGCTGGGCACTGCATGGCCTTGCTTCATTTCTTGATCAACCCGTTTCGCAAATAGTCCGCCCCTTTTTATAAATTTTTTCAATAAATCACTCGTGGTGATATGCACCAACCCCTTGATTTTATTTTGCAACATTTCAACCTGCGTTCCCTTGCCTGACCCGGAACGCCCTATCACACATAAAACGAAAAACGGTTTTTTCATAGCCTTACGCAATAGATTATTTCCTAAATTATACCACACGAAAAAGAAGAGTGGGTATCCTCCGCTCGTTTTTCATACAGAATCATTAAAACGTATCGTATTCGCGCATCAAAAGTTGGGCGCGAATTTGCCTGATAGTATCCAAAGCAACAGAAACAACTATCAAGAGCGATGTGCCGCCAAGCCTCAAACTTGCTACACCAGTGATTGCCTGAACAATCAACGGCAGCACCGCAATAACGCCCAAAAAGATTGCGCCCGGGAACGTAATGCGATTAAGCACCTGCGACAAGTACGATGCGGTATTATGTCCGGGCCTGATGCCGGGAATAAATCCGCCTTGTTTTTGCAAGTTCTTTGATATCTCATTTGGTTCAAATGTAATCATGGTGTAAAAATATGTGAAAATAAACACCAGCACGAAATACGAAATACCATACACCGCTTGATTATTCAACAATGCCTGTGTCTGCACGGCAAACCGCAATACGGCAGGATTTTTTGTTAAAGCCAAAACTTGAGCAATCATACCGGGAAACAATAAAATAGAAATCGCGAAAATAATCGGAATGACGCCCGCTTGGTTTACTCTGATCGGCAAATACGTATTCGCGCCGCCGTACATTTTCATGCCGCGCACGCGCTTGGCGTAATTGACCGGGATTTTCCGCTCCGCATCATTAATAAGCACAACGCCCACAATCGTCACGAGCGCCAATGCAATGAAAATAACATACGAAGGGATTTGCGACGGGTCAAAGGTCAAAATGTTCGTGCGAAGCGATGTGGGAAGCCCGGCGATAATGCCTGAAAAAATAATAAGAGAAACTCCCTCGCCGATTTTCTGTTCCGTGATCAATTCACCGAGCCACATCAAAAACATTGACCCTGCGGTAATCAAAAAGATATTCACCACCAAATCAAACGGCGAAAGCGAGACCACCACCCCTTGCGTCTTCAAATAACTCAAAAAACTAAACCCTTGAATTGCCGCAAGCGCGGCGGTCATCAAACGGGCATATTGGTTGAATTTTTGTCTGCCTTGTTCCCCTTCTTCGTAATACATGGTTTTAATGGACGGAAACACCATGGTTAATAATTGCAAAATAATGGTTGCGGTAATGTACGGGCCCACACCCAACATCGCAATAGAGAAATTCGACAAAGCGCCTCCTGAAAATAAGTTCACCAAGCCCAAAAACTGGTTTTGCGCAAAAAACAAGCGAAGTTTTTCTTGGTCTGCTCCGGGAATCGGAATGGACGCAAACAAACGCGTGACAATCAAAAGCGCAGCAACAATCAAAACCTTGTTGCGCAAATCTTTTCCCTTGAATAACTGCCGCACAAATGAAAACATATGCGATAAAACGATTTATGTTATCGTGCCGCCGATTGATTCAATAGCCGCACGGGCTTGTTCGGACACGAACACGTTGGAAAAGTTTATCTTTTTGGAAAGTTTTCCCGCACCCAAAATCTTGACGCGCGTGGCGCTGCGATGCGATACATCCAACAGGCCCTTGCGCGTAAGAGTTTTAGGAGTTACTAATTCTCCTTGGGCAAAATGTTTATTAATAGTTCCAAGATTTATCACGGCAATACGCGCTTTGAATTTCTTCGGACGATTGATAAAACCGCTTCCGCGTTTTTTTGGAATTTTCAAAATCTCTTCGCGTTCCTGCGGCCTGATTTTTGCGCCTGCGCGAGCTTTCTGCCCCTTTGTCCCGCGCCCGGAAAATGTTCCCCGTTTTCCTCCGCGGCCCACGCGCTTTTTTCGTTTTAACGCGTGTGTTGGTTGTAAGGTATGCAAAAACACCATATGATTTTATTTATGCGCCATTGATTTTAATTGCCCAAGCGCTTTCATAGTTGCCATTGCATTGGTTAATTTGTTCGGGGTTCGCCCCAAAACCTTGGCAGTAATATCTTTAATGCCGGCAAACGACAGCACCACGCGCATGACGCCTCCTGCGACTAATCCATGCCCCTGCTTTGCGGGTTTCAAAAGCACGTGCGCGCTTGAATGCTTCGCAGTCACCTCGTACGGAATCGTCGCATGAACCAACGGAACCGATATGATGTTCTTGCGCGCTTGAAACACTGCCTTATCAGTAGCGCGCGCAACATCCTTGCCTTTTGCAACGCCAATACCCACCTGGCCCTTGTGGTCGCCCAATACAACAACCGCGCGAAAGCTCATGCGCTTTCCGCCAGCAACCACGCGCGTGACGCGTCTAAGCTCAACCAGTTTTTGGTCAAACCCGCCTTCTTTTGATCTTGAAACTGTTACTCGAGATACCATCATATATATTAAACTCTAAATCCTAAATTCTAAACTTTAAATCCTAATTTCTAAATCTTATTCTCTTATGAATTACGATTACTAAATTCTTTTACTTTTAAAACACAAGACCGCCTTCGCGCGCTCCGTCCGCAAATTGTTTGACCCGACCATGAAATGTGTTACCGCCCGTGTCAAACACAACGCTCTTGATTCCTTTTTCCTTGGCGCGCCGCGCAATTTCCTTTCCCAGCACAAATGCACGCTCTGTTTTTTTCTGCCTGACCGATTCGCCCGAAGACATGCCTTTATCAGTCACCGACACAAGCGTTTTGCCAATACTATCATCTATGACCTGCGCGTACATATGCATATGCGACCGAAATATGGAAATTCTCGGCCGCTCGGATGTCCCTGAAACCTTGCTCCGGATTCTGGCATGCCGGCGCTCTTTTTGAATTCTTTTTTGTTTCTGTTTATTTATCATATACGCAACGTATTATGACACTGCTGCAGTGCCGCCAAGTTTCTTGCCTGCTTTTTTCTTTACTATCTCATTTACATACTTGATGCCCGTGCCTTTATACGGTTCAACTTTACGGACTTTGCGAATCTGCGCGGCAAAAAGCCCGATGTGTTCTTTATCAACGCCCGAAACGATAATTTGGTTTTTATTTACTGAAACCGCGCATCCCGCGGGAATCGCGAGTTTAACCGGATGGGAAAACCCAACGTGCAACACCACATCGGTTCCGGAAACTTCAACGCGATACCCGATGCCATTAAACTCAAGCGCCTTTTCAAAAACCGTATTCACGCCTGCAATCATACCTGCCAAAATTGAATTGAACGTTCCCCACAGCGATCGATTTCTTTTATTCAAAAGAGACGGAGGAATGATCTTTACTGTCGAACCTTGTTGTTTTATCACAAATCCATCAAGCGCGAGCTTTTTTGTTATTTCCCCTTTTGGACCTTTAACCGTAATTTCGCGCGGTTTTATTTCAAGAGTCGTGCCTTGGGGAACAATGAGAATTCTTTTTCCAATCTTTGACATACCCTGTACAAATCCTAAATCCTAATTTCTTCAGCCAGAGGTTGATCCGCCTATGGCGGAAAATCCTAAACTCTAAACTTTGAATCTTGAATCCTTGTCTTCGCAAGAACTTTGTTCTTGCGAAGACCTTTGATTTAGCGAAGTTCGCATATCAATTCTCCGCCGACCTTTTCTTTTTTCGCCTTGCGCACCGTCATCAAACCATTAGGTGTGGACAAAATCTGTGTCATGCCCGGGCGCAGTTGCAAATCGCGATATCCGTAGTACATACGCTGGCCCGGACGCGAAACTTGTTTAATCAATGTAATGGCGCCTTGCTTTTGTTCGTTATACGCAAGCGTAATATCCAAATATCTGGATTTGGAGCGCCCTGATTTTTCAACATGGGCGATAAAATGCTCTTGCTGTAAAATTTGCGCCAAAGCAAACTTCACATTTGAATATGGAACTTTCACGGACTGTTTTCCAGCCGCTTGCGCGTTTCTCACCATAGTAAGCATGTTTGCAATAGGGTCACTCATAGATATGTCATTACCAACTTGATTTTCTTACTCCCGGAATTAATCCTTTGCTTGCCATTTCACGAAAACAAATTCTACACAACCCGAAATCGCGCATATATCCGTGTCTGCGCCCGCATCGAAAACATCGACGGACAATTCGCGTAGAAAACTTGGGTTTCTTTAATGCTCGTGCGATAACTGATTTTTTTGCCATACCGTCATCTAATTTGACTTAATAACTTATGACTAATAACTAATGACTTATAACTTATAACTAATAACCATTTTGCTTTCAGCCTTGCCCTGTACGGTTAGTTAATATCGTTTACGCAATCCATTGAAATACTTCTACAGAGTATACGATTATTTTTCGTGCTTAAAAAGAATTCCCAATGCTCGATATAACGCCAGCGCATATTCACGTTTGCGGGTCGTGGGAACAAACGTAATGCCGACTCCATAACTGCGCCCAAAATCTTCTGCCATCGTCTCGGGAAATGCCTCATGCTCTTTGATGCCGACGGTTAATATGCCACGCGCATCAACCGAATGCGCCGCGATGCCGCGGAAATCGCGTACGCGCGGAAACACAATATGAATCAGCCGCTCAACAAAATCATACATCCGTTTGCCGCGAAGCGTCGCGCATGCGCCAATGACATCTCCTGACCTGAGTTTGAAACTAGAAACGGATTTATGCGCGCCGCGCGCCGAAGGACGCTGCCCGGTAATAAGCGAAACAAATGTCATAATATTTTTCACTATGCGATCGCGCTGCTCTTTTTTATCATCACCCGAAACCAATCTCCCAAATCCCGCATTCACTATGATTTTCTCAAGTTTGGGCACGCGATAAGAATTGGATATTTCCAATTCTTTTTGCAGCTGCTTGCTGATATGCGTCTGAAATTGTTTACGAAGTGTTTCCATATAGTTTACCCTGTAGTAGAAATGCGACAGAATTTTGTGCCGTATTTCTGATTTTATTTTATAAACAATGTAATCAATTCTTTACAGTTTATACGTGTTTATTTATGAAATTCTCTTGTTAAGGCAGTCGCATTCTCACTACGGGGTTTATGGCGAAAAAGCGCTTCCGCACTTTTTGCATACCCTGACTTTTATCTTGCCTTCGCCAGTATATCCTACACGAACCGGCTTTGCGCACTGGCTGCATACAAGCATTACTTTGGACGCGTGAATCGGCCGCGCAACATCCACCATTTGCCCTTTTTCTCCTTGACGCTTGGGGCGGATATGTTTCTTAGTCAAAAACAGCCCTTCCAAAACAATGGTGCGATTTTGAGGAATGATCCGTGTCACGCGCGCTTGTTTGCCGCGGTCTTTACCCGACATCACTTGTACCATATCGCCTTTCTTAATTTTTAACATGCGCCTTTGCATACCCTGTAGTGAATTTTCGACTTAATAAATGTTTATTCTTATTACATTTTCCTACATCCTAAACTCTAAGCCCCAATTACTGATTACTGATTACTACGTGGCATATCATTATAAAACTTCAGCTGCCAATGAAACGATTTTATCAAACCCCAGGTCTTTCAACTCTCGAGCGACCGGACCGAAAATGCGGCCGCCTTTCGGCTCTTTTTCTTTTTCCAAAATCACGACTGCATTTTCGTCAAAACGAATATACGACCCGTCTTTTCTTCCGAACGGTTTGCGCTGTCTTACAACCACGCAGCGGACCTTATCGTGCTTTTTCACGAGCTTTCGCGGTTCTGCCTGTTTGACAGTCGCAATAATAATGTCGCCGATTTGAGCATACTTTTTATTTGACCCGCCCATAACCCGAATACACTGAAGCAACTTTGCCCCGGAATTGTCCGCAACCGCCAACATGGTCCTGTGTTGAATCATACAAAAAATTCTTTACGCTTTTGACCTAATAATCCACCGCACTTCTTTTGATAAAGGACGGCCTTCTTCAATCGTCACCTTATCCCCGACTGAATACGAACCGTTGTCATAATGAGCTTTGAAACGTTTGGAAATCTTCACGCGTTTATGATACATCGGATGCATGGTTACGCGGTCAACGCGCACCACTACTGTCTTTTGCATTTTTGCCGATACAATCGTGCCGATGAAATTTCGCTTATGCTTTTTCTCCATAATGTATTTGTAACGCGGTTAATATGCGGGCAATCATCCGTTTTGTCTTTCCAATAGCAGTCGTATCCTGCACTTTACCCAATTTCAAGTTAAATTGCAAGCTTCTTAATTTTTCTGTTGCTTGCAATAACTCGGTATGTAAATCTTGCTGAGACATATTTTTAAACGTTTCGTGTTTCATAAGAATTATTCTCGTGTGATAACGCGCGTCTTAATAGGAAGTTTATATCCTGCAAGCTTCAAAGCTTTTTTTGCCTGGTCAGCGGGAATGCCATCAATTTCAAACAGGACGCGTCCGGGCTTCACGGGGAACACATAATGGTCAACAGCGCCCTTTCCCATTCCCATGGTTACTTCAGGGGGCTTTTTCGTCACGGGTTTGTCGGGGAATATCCGAATCCACATCTTGCCTCCTTTTTTGACAAACTTTGCAAGCACGCGGCGCGCAGCTTCAATTTGAGCCGATGTCATCCAAATCGTGCCCAATGCCTGAAGCCCATATGCGCCAAACGCTAAATATATGCCGCGCGTTTCAATATCTCGGCCGCGAGACCGACCCTTGTGCCACTTGCGATGTTTGACTTTTTTTGGAGTTAACATATATTATTCTTTGCCCTGTTAAATTGCCTTTGGCACTATTTAACGGGGTGAACCCGGAATGAGTTCGCCCTTGTAAACCCACACTTTAATACCCAAGACCCCATACGTGCAATACGCACGGTTTTCAGCATAATCAATATCAGAGCGAAGCGTAATCAACGGAATCTTTCCGTCGCTTACCCATTCGGTGCGCGCAATGAGTGTGCCATTCAATCTCCCCGCGACAGAAACCTTTGCCCCCTTCACTTCTTTATAACTCATCATTTTCCCCAGCGCTTGCTTGATAACCCTGCGGAATGGCATGCGTTTTTCAAGGCTCAACGCGATATTCTCCGAAACTATACCAGCTGAAATTTCAGGCCTGCGTACTTCTTCAACATTAAACTGCAACACAAAATCCTGCGAATAGTTCTTTTTAGTTCGGAACACATGAATCGCCTTGGTTAAAATGTTTCGCATATCATCCACGCCGCTTCCGCCGCGCCCAATGATAAATCCAGGACGGGCAGTATAAATACATACGCGCACCGTGTTCCCGCTTCGTTCAATATCAACTTTTTCAATTCCGGAACGCTTGTGTTTTTTCCCAATCAACGACCGGATAAGCATATCTTCTTCCAAAAAAGTTTTAAGATTTTTTGCTGAAAAATACCGCGAATGCCATTGCGTTGAAATGCCGAGACGATATGCGATTGGGTTGGTCTTATGTGTCATAAATCTTATATTGCTTTTCGTTGAAACGCGCGCGTTTTCGCTCCTGTGCGCGTTGTTGCGCGTTGTTTAATGCGCGACGCGCGAGATTTCGCCTGCTGGACAAACTTTTTACGCAAATGAACTTCAGTTTTTTGCGGTGTGCGTTTTATTTCCTGTTGAGCAACGAAATCTTTGCTTTGCGTACCATCTTCTTTTCCGCGCATAATTCCCAAAATTACCGTAACATGGCTCGTTCGCTTAAGAATAGGAAATCCGGAGCCGCGCGCGCGAGGACGCATGCGTTTCAGCGACGGACCTGGGTCAATTAAAATATTCCGCACGAACAAATCCGCAATGCGCAGATGATAATTGTGCTCCGCGTTTGCTCCTGCAGAATGAAGCGCTTTTCGCAACGGCAACACGCTTTTTTGCGTCATATTCCGCAGCTGCGCATCTGCATGGCTAAACGGCATGCCTTTCAATACATTGGCAACCAAACGCATTTTCTTTGGCGCAATCCGGATATAGTTCGCGTGTACTTTAATGTCTTGCATATCGTGTTATTATTTTTTTGCCGCAGGAGTTACTGGCGCTGCCGCAACTTGCGCCTGTTTTTTCTTTGTTCCCACTTCTTTTTGACGTTTCCCGCCATGCCGAATGAATTTACGCGTTAAAGAAAACTCACCCAAACGATGCCCAACCATATCTTCAATAACACTCACAGAAATGAAATCTTTTCCGTTATGCACCCCGAACGTAAACCCAACCATTTCCGGGGAAATTGTTGAAGCGCGGGACCATGTCTTAATTACGCCGGCGTTTTCCGGTTTTTTGCCAGCTATTTTTTTCAATAGCCTTTGGTCAACATACGGTCCTTTTTTCAAACTTCGAGACATAGATATAAAATTCCTTAATGCGTATACGTTATTTTTTTGTTCCGTGCGTTCCCGGAGGACGACGGCTGATAATGAACGACCGGGACCATTTTTTCTTATTGCGAGTTTTATGTCCGCCGGTAATATTGCCCCATTTATCTTTTGGCCTCTTGGTTCCACGAGTCGTTTTACCCTCACCGCCTCCGTATGGATGGTCGCGCGGGTTCATAACTTTGCCGCGAACGGTCGGACGAACGCCTTTATGGCGCACGCGGCCTGCTTTACCCATCTTGACCGCGCGATGTTCGTTGTTGGACGTTTGCCCGATTGAAGCAAATCCTTGGTTGAACACTTTGCGAATCTCTCCTGATGGCATTTTTAAATGCGTGTATTTCCCTTCGTTCGCCATGAGTATAGCATACGACCCGGCAGACCGCGCAAGTTTTCCGCGCTGTCCGGGCATAACCTCAATATTGTGAATTTCGGTTCCGACCGGAATGTGCATCAACTTCATACGGTTCCCGGGCTTTATCGCAACTTTTTCATTAATCTCAATCGTATCTCCAGTTTTAATTCCTTGCGGCGCAAGCATGTATGCGCGACTTCCATTTTGAAACACCACGCGGCATATAAAGGACGTGCGGTTTGGATCGTACTCTAATGTTTCAATACGGCCCGTTTGCCCCATATGCGTCTGGCCAAACTCAACAAGCCGATACAGCTGGCGCTCTCCGCCTCCGCGGTGACGCATCGTAATGCGTCCGAACGCATTGCGCCCCGCGCGATTATGCTGCGGCCTCGTCAGAGATTTCAATGGTTTCACATTTGACAATATGGAATAATCAACCACTTGATAGTGCCGTCGTCCGGGAGTCGTAGGTTTTGCTCTTTTAATCGCCATAGTTTGTTATGCAAATGAAATCGTATCTCCTTTTTTCAGATACACCAATGCTTTTTTATACCCCGATACATATCCATGGGATTTGCCCAAACGCCGCGCCTTTCTGGGCATGCGCGCGACATTAATATGCGTGACATTCACTTTATACATTTTTTCAATCTCGCTTTTGATGGACGGCTTGGTTGCGTTGGAACGAACTATGAATCCGTATGCATTGCCCCAATCTTTTGCCGCGGTTGTTTTTTCCGTCACATGGGGCCGGATAACATTTGGATGAATATATTTAAAAACAGTATGTTTTTCCTGCAACTTCTGTGCTGGCTTGGCGTTTCCGTCTGCGGCTGTTGATGATTGAAATAATTTCATAAATGGCAATATTATGTTTCTGCTTATTTGGCAAACTGCTTTGCTTTCGGTCCAAACAGAGATTCAATTTCGCGAACATCCTGCTCGACGCAAATGATAATGGGATACGTCAAAACATCCAATAACCCAAGATTGTTTGAGGGAATCCACTGTACGGATTTCAAATTTCGAATCGCGCGGGCGTTTTTCGCATCATCAAAAGTATGCACAAAAAGCGCTTTGCCTTTCACATCCAATGCTTTCAAAAATGAAGTAAAAAATGCTGATGCATCCTTAGTTTTATATCCGTTAAACAACGGCGGCTGATTCAAAACCAAAAAATGATTTTCGCGAACACGAGAAGAAAGCACCATACGCAAGGCTATATTTTTCATTTTCTTATTCACATCCAGACAAAAATTGCGGTCATTCGAGGGCCCGTGCGTAACCCCGCCCCCTTTCCATAATGGCGACCGGATGGACCCGTGGCGCGCACGCCCTGTTCCTTTTTGTTTCCACGGTTTTTTACCTCCGCCGCGCACCTCGCTGCGGTCTTTCACATGCGCAATCACCTTGCGCGTACGCAATCCTAAAATGCGCGCGACTTGATGCACCAAATCCGTATTCATTGAAACATCAAAAACTGACTTGGAAACATTCAATTCTTTTACGGATTTGCCAGTATGGTCGTATACGGGAATTGTCATACGTTTGTATTTTTAATCTCGAGCCATGCGCCATTATAGCCAGGCGTTGCTCCATACACGGCCAATATATTCGTTTCGGGATTCACCTGGGCAACAATCAAATTTCTGATTGTCACGCGCTCGTTTCCCATATGCCCTGCCATACGCGTGTTTTTCAATACGCGCTGCGGATACGATGCGCCAATGGACCCCACGCGGCGCAAGCTGTGTTTTTGGCCATGCGTTTTCGGGCCACCGTGAAATCCATGACGCTTCACTGCTCCGGCAAATCCGCGTCCTTTAGTAAACCCTGAAATTGCAACACGGTCTCCGGGTTTAAAAATATCAACGCAGATTTTTGCTCCGCGAGTATACGCATTCATATCGGCAGGCGCAAGAAGAAATTCTTTTAGCCCCGCAAATGACCCAAGGTCCTTTGTGCGGCCCTGTAATGGTTTAGTTTGATGTTTTTTTAAGCCATATCCAACCTGCACGCCCGTATAGCCGTCTTTTTCCTGTGTCTTAATCTGCACCACCGTCACGGGTTGGACATCTAAAAGCGTCACTGCTTTCACGGTGTTTTTTTGTGCATCAAAGATCTGCATCATGCCTAATTTTTTCCCAATCATATATTTCATACTTCTTGTTTATGTATGATGTGATATCTTTGGTTTTTGAAGCTCAATAGGCCCATGAGACACCGCGGAGGATATCCATTTGTGGTGTCCGCGGCATCGTATCATTCGGGATTTCAAGAGCTGAAACCCCGTACTGTCCCGCTTGATGGGACTGGTACTGGGGTGAAGACCGTACTTTGGTACGCCAATTGAAAAGCGCCTTTTCGCGGCGCCTTTCAAGCATAACATACGAATGCCCGCTTCGTCAACCCAGCACCACTTTTGCGTTGCAAAAGTGGTGCTGGGTCAACCACTTGTCCAAAACCACCTATTCCTACGAAACCATCTTCACTTCAATATCAGTTCCTGCTGGAAGCGTCAAATTCATCAACGCCTCAATGGTCTTTTGAGAAGGATGTAAAATATCAATGATTCGCTTGTGCACGCGCATCTCAAACTGCTCCCGCGCATCTTTATGCACAAAAGTTGAACGGTTCACTGTATATTTATGCATCTCAGTCGGAAGAGGAATTGGTCCTGCGATTTCCGCTCCATGCAGCACGGCTGTTTCAATAATCAAACGACACGAATTATCAATAATCTTGTGATCATATGATTTGATTTTAACCCGTATCTTTTGTTGAGGATCTGCTGCGTGCGCCATGAAGCTTTGATTTTTGTATTACTTCACAATCTTGGTCACTACGCCTGCTCCTATGGTCCTGCCCCCTTCGCGAAACGCAAAGCGCTGTTTTTCTTCAAGCGCAACCGGATAAATAAGCTTGACGGTAAATTTCGCCGTATCACCCGGCATGACCATTTCGCGGTCTGCAGGCAGCACGACTTCACCGGTGACATCTGTTGTCCTGATATAGAATTGGGGCTTATACCCTGTCATAAACTGCGACCAGCGTCCGCCTTCTTCTTTTTTCAAAATATACGCTTCAGCTTCAAATTCGCTGTGCGGAGTCACCGAACCGGGCTTTGCGATTACTTGACCGCGCTGTACATCTTCTTTTTTGGTTCCGCGGAGTAGCGCGCCTGCATTATCTCCTGCACGTCCTTCATCCAACGACTTATTAAACATTTCAATGCCGGTAACGACTGTTTTAACTGTTGGTTTGATGCCAACCAACTCAACTTCTTCGTTAAGCTTTACCACGCCGCGTTCAATACGGCCGGTCACCACGGTTCCGCGGCCTTCAATTGAGAAAATATCTTCAATCGGCATCAAGAACGGCAAGTCGGTTGCGCGTACAGGTTCGGGAATATACGAATCCATAGCTTCAACCAATTTCAGAATCGGCTCAACAGCAGGGTCGTTCAAATCTTTTGCTTCGGCCGCTTTCAACGCAGAACCACGAATCACCGGGATTTCATCTCCGGGAAAATTGTATTTTTTCAAAAGTTCCCTGATTTCGGTTTCAACCAAATCAATAAGTTCCGGATCGCTTACCGCATCCACTTTGTTCAAAAACACTATTATTGCGGGAACGCCGACCTGGTGGGCAAGAAGAATATGTTCTCGCGTTTGCGGCATGGGGCCGTCAACAGCTGATACAACCAAAATCGCGCCGTCCATCTGCGCAGCGCCGGTAATCATGTTTTTAATAAAGTCCGCGTGCCCGGGACAGTCAATATGCGCATAATGGCGCTTATCTGTCTCGTATTCTGAATGATGAATATTAATCGTAAGACCGCGCGCCTTTTCTTCAGGGGCGCTATCGATTTCCGCATACTCTTTTGCCTTCGCAAGACCTTTCATAGCCAGCACTTTCGTGATGGCAGACGTTAAAGTTGTTTTTCCGTGGTCAACATGACCAATAGTACCGACGTTCAAGTGCGGTTTTGTTCTTCGAAATATGCCTGTAGCCATGTTTTTATTTTATTTTTTGAATATTATTTCCCAAAATACGTGCTATCTATTCTAAAGGAATGTTCTGATAAAGTCAATAGCTTGTGTAATGCAACCCTGTAAAGAATTTTCGACTTAATAAATGTTTTATACCTAATGCCAGAATACCACGGGCTTCTTTTCAAATCATGGATCTTGAATCATGGATCTTGAATCATGGATCTTGAATCATGGATCTTGAATCATGGATCTTGAATCATGGATCTT
>MNWK01000025.1 GCA_001872485.1 Parcubacteria group bacterium CG1_02_44_31 | reverse complement strand
CGGATTTTAACCAAAAGGCACCGCCAATTTTCAGAATTCGGATTTTGGGTCCCGCTAAGCTGGATTGCCTCACCCCGCCTGCGGCGGGGCGAGGCGGAAACATTGACTTTTCTCATCTGGCGGAGAGGGCGAGTATCCTACGCTGTTCCATAGCTTTCTGCGACGAACAGCTTCGGAATACTTGCGCCCCCAAGATAATCTTCGCCAATAACTTCAGCTATTCCGAAGCTATGCTTCGCTATTCCATAGCTACGTAGTAGCGTCGGATAGCCTTGGTGAAGGATAGCGGAGAGGGCGAGATTCGAACTCGCGATCCCTTTCGGGATGCCGCATTTCAAGTGCGGTGGAATAAACCACTATCCGACCTCTCCAAAGATTTCGTTAAATCGCCTTAGCTAAAGGATTATTTCAAAAAGAATAGTTTTTAAGGATGTAAATTAAACACATGGTGCTAATTACTAGGATAGATTGCATCACCGCCTGAAGGAGAATGTAGCACTTCTGGTCTGAAATATTTCCGAATAGTTTTCTTATGGGGCCAAAATGCTTACCTATATTGTGAGGATGGTGCAAGGGGACGATAAATTGCTGGAGAAAAAAATAAAGAGTTTCTCCGGCGCTCCGCACTATCCAAAACACCAAAAAACCCACCAGCCAGCCAAGATTATTCTTCAACAATAAGCTGACGAAAGCTATGCCGGCGTGCAGCAAATTAAACACCAGCATATCCTCCCAAACAAAAGCGCCGACAATAAATCCCCACCAGTAGATAAAATCGCACTTTTCTTTATTTCTCTTAATCTTAAATACGGAAAGGACAGCCAAAAACAGGTTAACAACGCCCCAAATTAGTATAAAAAGCGTAAACATGGATCTATTATTGTTTCCCACGAGATCCGTCCTCCATTTCTTTGTATTTCATACGGTCTTTTATAGATGGGTTTGTTGCAAACAAAACAGTTAGTATTCGGGTTTCTTCTATATAACTCAGTCACTTAACCAGTATACCATGAAACTATGAGACGGGAACAGGGAGTTTCAAACGAGACGAATCAATACATAGAGTTTTAGCTAATTTATGGATTGCCTCTGTAAAGCGGTTTACTTAGTCGCTCCACCAACGTTGGCATTATAGCAGATGCTGATTTTTTTGCGCGTGCAGCGCGCTATGCACAATTGCAATCCGCGCAATCTATGCAATCATACATACGATAAAACAATATGGCAGGGCAAACGACAAACGGAAACGGACTGGAATTGCCCACAACCGTGGGGCTCGTATATAGCGATGTGCGCCGTGAATATTTTCCCACGGAAGCGCAATATTTGACTGAAAAAGACGCGCTGTCTGACGCGCAGGTTATTGCGTCGTATCTTGAAAAAATGGCTATTCGTCCGATTTTATATCCGGGAAATGAAGCATTGACCGAACGATTGCGAATAGACAAGCCCGATATGGTTATTAATTTGGTCGGGTCCATTCGGGGCATTGAGTACCTTGCGGCTACGATTCCCGGAACTTTGGAAATGCTCAATATTCCGTACACCGGCGCGGGGATTTTGGGTGAATCGCTTGTATACAACAAATTTTTGGTTAAAAAATTATTGGAGCAAAACGGCGTGCCGGTTCCGCGCTATCAATTGTTCATTACAGCCAACGATATACTGGATCCCACACTTCGGTTTCCGTTAATTTCAAAACTGAACGAAATTCACGGAGGCGTTGAAATTACCAAACAAAGTATTTCGGAAAACGAAAAGCATTTGCGCGAACGATTGAAATATTTGATTGCAACGTACAAAGGGTCGGCGATTGTTGAGGAATTTATTGCTGGCAGGGAATTGACCGGCATTTTACTTGAGGGGCTTAACAAAAAAGTATATTTGGCAGAAAAAGTTTTTCACAAGCAGGATGAAAAATACGTGTTTGCAACATTTGAAGACCAGTGGACGCGCGGGTCGTTTTCATATCAAAAATACGACGATGCGCTGCTGCGTGAGTATGTGCGTAAAGCGTTTGATATCACGCGCATGGACGATTACAGTAAATTTGATATTCGCATGGACCAATCCGGACGGTATTTTTTCATTGACAGTAACAGTAACCCCGCATTCGGGCCCAAGGAACTTGATATGGCGTTGGCAAGCATTCTTGACTTGTACGGCATTTCGTTTCAGGAAATTTTAAAACGTCTGATACTTAACACCATGCGCGACGCGTCGGGCAGGGAAAAACTTAACTTGTCTCCGGATACTCCCGGAGAAAATCAGGGTTAATGTTTTTTGTGCCCTCACGAGGAATCGAACCTCGATCGCAAGTTCCGCAAACTCGCATTCTATCCGTTGAACTATGGGGGCCCAACTGCGCTCTGGTTATCGCCAGAGCTTCCTCTTTCGCTAAAGCTACAAAGGACACATCAATGGGCAAACAGTGGTTTGGTTATAAGTTGCTTGTCCTTCCGAAGCTCAAATGCTAATTTGAGCGAAAGAGAAAACAACAAAGTGCAGTTGTTTTTTATTATACCGTTTGAAGCGGTTTTAGCAATATAACGCGTTGAAAAACTTACGCATATTACATACGCGAGTTTTGTGTAGAGTCGTGGTATACTATGGGAAAATAAACATTTTCTATGTCATTACTACACATCGTTGCGTTTATTGTCGGAATTTTATTATTTGTGTTGGGCGCGGTGACGATACTAATGCGGCGTAAGTATCCTATGCCCACGGATTATAAAATGCTGTTTGTGATGGGGATTTTGTGGATTCCGTTCGGGTTGATGCTTGGCGCGTATGCGTTTTCTGGAATCGGTGCGGCGTTGATGCTTATTGGTTTGGCGCGCAAGAAAGATTGGAAACAGCAAAGCGAATTATGGGCTCATATGTCAAAAGGCCAAAAAATGTTCAGGGTTTTTGCAATCGTTATTTCGGTTTTACTTGCTGCAAGCATTGCGGTGTTGCTCGTTTTGGGGATTAAGAAATAGGATATTGCAAAAAACTATTCATAATTGTATGTCCCAAAAAATCACGCGTAAATTGTATAAACAGCATCCAATTATAAAAAAGCTGAAAAAGCGCATTGTGAATTTGGAAGAAATCGCGTACTACGATGCTTTAACAGATGTGTTGAATCGCCGCGGATTTTTAATGCGCGCAGAAAAGATTTTTTCGCGCGGCGTATACGCGCGGAATCATGACGATGACAAAAGTCCATACGCTCATTTTTCAATTTTATTTTTTGATGTAGACTATTTCAAACAGGTTAATGATACATACGGCCATGATACCGGCGACGCGGCGCTCCGGTTTGTGGCGCAGACGCTTTCGCATCGCCTTCGCGGATATGATATGGTAGGCAGATGGGGGGGTGAAGAATTCGTGGTGTTTTTGTCTGATATTTTATACGGCGCATCTCTTGTTGTTGCAGATGATATTCGTAAGGAATTCGAACAGTCGCAGTTTCTGTATAAGAAAAAGAAAATCAGCTTGACCGTCAGTGTCGGTATTTCATGCTTTGCAAAACAAAAAACATTTGAGGATATGATTAAACAAGCTGACAAAGCCATGTATGATGTTAAAAAGCACGGACGAAACGGGGTGAAGATGGCTAAGTAGAGCTGTTTAGGCATTATATTTGTTTCGGTAAATTTTGGTGCATTCGCATATATTTTGTGCGATACTGCATATATGCATCACGTAGCTATTATGAAAAAGCAATGGAAGTTGCTTGAAAAGATTGTGTTGGGCAAAAAAACTATTGAGTCGCGATGGTATAAGCGCCGATGTGAAGCATGGGGGAAAGTTCGTTCTGGCGACACGGTATTTTTTAAAAACTCAGGAGAACCAATAACCGTTCGGGCGCGTGTGCAAAAAGTGATTGAGTTTTCTGATTTGACGTTTTCTGGAATGAAAAAGATTCTGAAAAAATACGGCGGACACGACGGCATCGGCTCTGACGATTTGAATTATTTTTATCACTGGGTGAAAGGTAAAAAATATTGCGTCTTAGTATTTTTGCAAAATCCCAGGCGCGTACAGCCGTTTCATATTAACAAAAAAGGGTTTGGGTCAGCGCGCGCCTGGCTTACTATGTGTAATATTAATGCTATACGAATATAATGGACGCGTTTTTTGAACAATCAATTTCTGATTTGAAAGGCGTTGGCGCGTATTACGTGAAAAAACTCGCAAAACTCGGCATCAAAACCGTTTGGGATTTGTTGTGGCATTTTCCGAATCGATACGAGGATTTTTCCAATTTTGTTTCCATCCGCGACATCCGCGAGCCAGGAGTGTATTCAACGCTCGGCATTGTTGAAAAAATAAAAACCCGCAGAGCATGGCATAAACGTATGTTTATTACCGAAGGCGTTTTGTATGATAAAACCGGTGCGATTGATGTGATATGGTTCGGCCAGCCGTATTTGGCGCGCAGTATTCCACAGGGGTGCGCAGTGGTCGTGTCGGGTAAGGTTGTCGCGCGCGACAACAAGATTTTATTTCAAAGCCCGGCGTACGAGGTTATTGAACGCCACGGCAGAACCGTTTCCGCTGAAGAACTCAAAACCGAAGATTTGAAACACACCGCGGGCCTGATTCCTGTGTATCCGGAAACGCGCGGGCTGACTTCGCGGGGCATCAGGTTTTTGATTAAACCGCTTTTGGGTAAAATTCCTAAAACATACGATTCAATTCCCAAAGCAGTGCTTCGCTCAGTGAAACTGATGCCGTTTGACCAGGCAATGCGCGAAATCCATTTTCCTCAAAGCGTGGAATTAGCTGCTGAAGCAAAACGCAGGTTTGCCTTTGAAGAATTATTCGTGTTGCAAACTACATTGTTGCAATACCGCAAGCAAAATCAAACCCTGCACGCGCCGGAAATCAAACAAGACATTGAATTTATTAAGCGGATTTTGGCATCGCTTCCGTTTGAGTTGACCAAAACGCAAAAGCAAGCTGCATGGGACATTATCAAAGACATCTCAAACCCGTATCCAATGAATAGGTTGCTGAACGGCGACGTGGGGTCCGGTAAAACCATCGTGGCTGCGTTAGGCATTGCGGCAACCGTGCATGCAGGATATCAGGCAGTGGTACTCGCGCCCACAGAAATTTTGGCGCGTCAGCATTTTGAAAAATTGTCAAAAATCTTTGAGCCGTTTGCTATAGAAACTGCGCTGCTTGTTTCGCACGAGGCGCGCATTACATCCGAAGGCCTGCACGGCGCAATAACCAAGCAGGCGTTAAAAACTATGCTTCGCCAGGATAAATCTTTGTGTGTTATCGGTACGCACGCGGTTATTCAAAAAGACGTGTTGTTTTCCAATTTGGCGCTTGTGATTGTTGATGAACAGCATCGGTTTGGCGTGAATCAGCGCGCGGCGCTGCTTCATAATTCAAATCATACGCATACGCCAGAATTATCCGAACAGGATGTGCGACAATCTGAAAAAATTCTCCATAAAGAATTACATGATACGTTAGAAAATCATTCTGGAAGTTTGGGGCGCGGTATGACGCCGCATTTTTTGAGCATGTCCGCAACGCCCATTCCGCGTACACTCGCGTTGGCGCTCTGGGGTGATTTAGACATCTCGTTTATTCGAGAATTGCCGCAAGGCAGAAAGAAAATTATCAGCAAGGTCTTGTTTGATTATCAGCGCGAAGAACTGTACGCGTTTATCAAAAAACAAGTGAGCGATGGAAGGCAGGCGTTTGTAATTTGTCCGCGCATTGAAAAACCGGATGAGGGATTGAGCGAACCACAGTATTTGGCTTTGGACACAAAAGCAGTGTTGGAAGAATACGAAAAGTTGTCAAAAATTGTTTTTCCTGATTTGCGTGTGGGGTTGCTTCATGGCAAACTCAAGTCCGAGCTCAAAGAAGATGTGATGAAAAAATTCAGCCAAGGCGAATTAGATGTGTTAGTTTCAACGTCGGTTGTTGAGGTCGGGGTTGATATACCTAACGCGGCCGTGATGGTCATTGAGGGCGCTGACCGGTTTGGGCTTGCGCAGTTGCACCAATTCCGCGGCAGAGTTGGCAGAGGAGCATACCAATCATATTGTTTTTTACTTTCGTCATTGGATGCAGGGGGAATTCAAAAACGTTTGCAGGGTTTTGCAAAAGCGTTTGACGGATTCAAACTTGCGGAACAAGATTTGCAGATTCGGGGCCCTGGGGAATTTTTCGGCGTCAAACAATCAGGCATTCCTGACCTTGCCATGCATTCGTTGCGCGATATTGAGCTCGTGATGTGCGCGCATACCTATGCCGAAGCGATATTGAAAAAAGACGCAACGCTTGAATCGTATCCGATGTTACAGGAAAGAATAAAGGAATTTAAAACAGAAATCCACTTGGAATAAAGTGATGTTTCTTACGTTTTTTCAATACGCTGTTTAGGCGTAACCCAAAACTCCATGTATTTGCCAAGCATCAGGCGCGTTGCCGCATCCAAAGCTGGAATCGTGGATAAAAACAGCGCCAACGGTGACAAAATCCATTGCGCGAAAAATCCGATTTTTTCCCATACAGTTGGTTTTTTTTCGCGTGGCGGCATGAGCATGGTTGCCAAGTATGCGGTCATAAGTATGCCGAGCATGGCAATGCGCATAAATAACCCCGCGATTTGTGGAAGATTGTATGACAAAATCGTAAATGAGAAATCTTTTGGCCCGAACCAAATAGGAAGCCATCCGAGCACGAATAAAATAATAGAGTGCGTGGTCCACGAATGGAACCCTTCTACGATATTCCATGCGTGAAGAAATTTTTTGCGAAAAGGAATACATTTGTTTTTTGTATAGCCGAACAAAAGGTAAGGAATGTTTTCAACCCCGTATGCCCAGCGGCGTTGCTGTTTATATTGGTTTTTCATTGTTTGCCATAGCGTTTTCGCGATGTTGGCATCCATGGTAATCGGAAAGTAAATCGGCATAACTGTCCAGTCGCCGTCAAAATGCAAAAAGCATTGGTAAAAAATGCGTGAATCTTCTGATACAACATTTTTTTGCCAAAACCCAATTTCAACCAAGGGCGCAAGTCCCATGGAATGTGACGAATAGGTAATCAGAATCTCGGGCCTGATTTGTTGAATCATTTGCCAAAATGTTGATGAAAACGAAAGAACGCGCGCGATTGCGGGCGCGCACCAAATGTTGTTCGTATATAGCGGCACGGGCTGAAAGCTTGAACGCAAGGGTTTTTCGCATGTGAGGTAGTGATATGTCAGGCAATGAAAAAATCCCGGCGTTGCACGCGTATCGCTGTCAAAAGCTGAAACAATAATATGTTCGTACGGAATGGCTGCTGGTTTGATAATGCGTTCAATTGTTTCTTTGCATGCATACGTTTCGTTCGCGCCTTTGCCCGCGATTTCACCTTCGCGGTCTGAATGAAATGTAACGAGTAGATGTCCAAATGTATTTTTGTATGCTTCCTGTATGCGTTCTGCTTTTGCGCGCGCGATTTTGCCTTCGCGTTCTTCAAGCGCCAAAACGACTATAATGCGGTTCAGGGGGTAGCCGGAGTTTTTTAACGCTTCACACGAGTCGCGCAATACTTCGTACGGTTCCCGATATGAAGGAAAAATAATTAAATGCCATATGGCGCGCCATGATGTTATGTCTGGCAGGGTCGGTCGCGGAAATGAAAGCTCCTCAAGTTTTTGCTTCCAATTTTTGCGCTGTTCCTGGCGAGTTTTGTCAAAACCGGATTTCAAATGGAACGAAAAATAAATGGTTCTGAAAAACCAAAATATTACGAATATAATCAATACGATTGAGGTTGGTCCGGGAATGAAACGCGAAGCAACAACAAGCCCAATAAGCGTCAGCCACGCGAGTCCACCGGGAAGCATTTCAAAAAAACGGTACAGGAACCGCTGTTTTTTGTCTTTAAGTTCGTGCGCGCGTGCGAGATGCAGATAGGATTGTTCAGCCATCATATTATGCTGCGATGCGATTTTTCAAAATAGTGCTTTTTTCTGAAGTTTTAGTAGCCCCAGCGGGATTCGGACCCGCGTTTACGCCGTGAAAGGGCGTTGTCCTAACCAGACTAGACGATAGGGCCATGAATTATTTTGCTGCGTCAAAGATTCTTTTTCTTTCCAGATAATTTTTCTTCAGGTATATTTCTCGTCGCCTCGCATACGTTTTTGTATCAAATGTTTCTCTGTATATTAGCTTCCATGGTCTGTACGCCTTTGTCGATTGCACCTCTCCACTATTATGTTCTTTGACGCGGTTGAGTAGGTTTGCGGTAATACCGATATATTGTCTATTTCTCGCGTTACTGCGTTACTTTTTAAGACGTACAAGTAATACATTGAAGTATATTTAAGAATGTGTTTCTGCCGTGTCCGCCAGCGGCGGATCCGCCTATGGCGGAAAAGGGCGTTGTCCTAGCCGTTAGACGATAGCGGCGTGAAGCTCTACAGAGTAACTTCAAGGGCGTCTTTATTATTCGGAAAAGGAACTGAAACCACATACCGTCCCGTAACGTAGGTGTCTGGTACTAGGGTGAAAGAAAAAGGACGGTTGTTTCTTGCAGCTGATTGTATAGTGAAAAATCCAAAAAGGCAACCTGGTTGCGGGTTTATGAAGCAAGGTTTACAATGGGATACTATGATTATTCTTGGTATTGAAACCTTGAACAAAACCGCGTTTTTTACAGGGCGAGATGCGCTTATGCGTTGTTTATATAGTTTATTAAGTTTATCTGTTGCTTCATGATTATTCTTGGTATTGAAACCAGTTGCGATGAAACATCAATTGCGTTTGTCAAAGCATCTGGCGGGTTGCGCGCTCCGCGTTTTTCAGTTTTGAGCAATGTGGTATCGTCGCAGGTAAAACTTCATGCGCCGTACGGAGGCGTGATGCCGCTTTTGGCTGCGCGTCAGCACGGTAAAAACATTGGGCGCGTATTCAAGCTTGCGTGCCGATATGCAGGAAACAATATCAAACCAAATCTGATTGCCGTGACGCGCGGTCCCGGGCTTATGCCATCATTGTTGGTTGGCGTGTATTTTGCGCGTTCGCTTTCGTATTTTTCAAACATCCCGATTATTGGCGTGAATCATTTGGAAGGACATATTTATTCCAATTGGTTAGAGCAAATTGGAGTAAAATCAAAATTAAAAATACCAAATTCCAAACACACTTCGTTTCCCGCGCTTGCGTTAATTGTAAGCGGCGGGCATACGGAGTTGCTGCTGATGAAAAATCACGGTTCATACACGCGTATAGGCGAAACGCTTGATGACGCGGCAGGAGAATGTTTTGACAAAGTCGCACGTTTGCTTGGTTTGGGATATCCCGGTGGACCGATCATTGATACGTTGGCAAAAACAGGCAACGCACGCGCGTATATATTTCCGTCTCCTATGATACATGCGAAGAATTTTGATTTTAGTTTTTCAGGATTGAAAACTTCAATGCTGTATTTTTTGCGCGACCGCAAACTTATTTTCTCGCAAACAAAACTTTCGTCAAAGCGCGAACGTATGCGTGCGGACATTGCCGCGTCGTTTCAGCGTGCGGTTGTGCGCGTGTTGGTCTTTAAAACTCTGGCTGCGGCAAAGCAATACAAAGTAAAAACGATTTTGGTTGGCGGAGGTGTTGCGGCAAATTCTGGTTTGCAAAATGCGTTTCGCATTGCGCATATTGATTACCCGGTCATATTTCCTAAGCGAGCGTATATCACGGACAACGCGGCTATGGTCGCAGCAGCTGGGTACATTGCGTACGCATCAGGCAGGCGCGACACATGGAAAACTTTGGAACCCGATGCGAATGCAATCATTCAAGAGAAAGTCATCCGCACGGAGCTTCACAAATGAGCATGTCATACGGTACAATATACTTTATACATCTATGGCATTAGCATTTCCAAAAACATTTGACGCCTCTTTGCATGAAGAGAAACTTTATCAATTATGGGAAGATAAAAAAGCGTTTCAAGCTGTTATTGATAAAGATAAAAAACCTTTTACGATTATTCTTCCTCTTCCAAACGCGAACGACCCAATGCACATAGGGCATGCGATGTTTGTCATTGAGGATATCCTTACGCGATACCATATTATGCGAGGTGATCCGACCTTGTGGATTCCTGGAGCTGACCATGCGGGGATGGAAACGCAGTATATGTTTGAAAAAAAGTTGGCGAAAGAAGGTAAAAGCCGGTTCGATTTTGACAGGGAGACATTGTACAAGATACTTTGGGATTTTGCCGAAGAAAATCGCGCAATCAATAAAAATCAACTGAAAAAATTGGGGTTTGCCCTTGATTGGAGCAGGTATCATTACAGCTTGGAGCCTGAAATTGTTGAAAGGGTTTTGGAAACGTTTCGGAAACTCCACCATGATGGCTTGATTTATCGTGGGGAACGAATTGTAAACTATTGTACTCGTTGCGGGACCGCATTTTCAGATTTGGAAATTAATTACATCGAGCGGAAAGATTCTTTGTATTATATTAAGTACGGTCCGTTTATTCTTGCGACTACCCGGCCCGAAACGAAATTCGGCGATACAGCAGTTGCGTTTCATCCAGGAGATAAGCGATATGAAAAGTATTTGAATCAGGAAATAGAAATACAGGGTGTAAACGGACCTTTTACTGTGAAAGTAGTGGCAGATGATGAGATTGACCCTGATTTTGGAACAGGCATTGAAAAGGTTACGCCCGGGCATGACCCTTTAGACTTTGAAATTGCCCAGCGCCATAATCTTCCGGTTAAAAAAGTTATTGGCACGGATGGAAAATTGACAGAATTGGCAGGACGATTCTCCGGCATGAAAGTGAATGAAGCAAGGCAAGCTGTTTTTGAAGCAATGCAGGAGATGAATTTGATTGACCATGTGGATGAAAATTATATGCATAATGTGGCTACGTGTTATAAATGCGGGACAACTATTGAGCCGATGGTATTTCCTCAATGGTTTGTTAAAACCAAACCTCTTGCTGGGCCGGCGATTCAAGCAGTTAAAAACGGAGAAACGAAAATTTTTCCCAAGAGGCGATTCGAAAAAATATATTTTGACTGGATGGAGAAAATCAAAGATTGGAATATTTCTCGTCAGATTGTGTGGGGTCCGCGCATTCCCGCATGGTATTGTTTGGATTGCAATGAAGCCGTTCAGTTGAGTTTTCTTGATAAAAATAAAAAAAGAGTTTCAGGCCCGTATAAAAATGTGAAACAAACATATTCGTTTGACGAAATACATTCCGGGCTTCAATCTTTGTCTGCACCCAAAGATGCTTCGTATCAGTTAAATCACGGGAAATGCGAACGATGCCATGGAAGTAACGTTATTCAGGAAACAGACACATTTGATACATGGTTTTTGAGCGGTCAATGGCCAGTGAATACTTTGAGGTCGCGGCCGGGAGATTTTGAATATTTTTATCCCACGAGCGTTTTGGATACGATGTGGGATATTCTGTTTTTCTGGGTTGGCAGAATGATGATGTTGGGAATTTATTTGACCGGTGAAGTTCCGTTTAAAATCGCGCATATGCATGCGCGAGTTGTAGATAAGTTCGGAAAGAAGATGAGTAAAAGCAAAAATAATGTTATTGATCCAGCAATAATGATTAATCAATACGGCGCTGATGCGTTGCGCATGGCACTTGTGTTGGGCGTTGCTCCCGCGAGTGATGTTTCTTTGAGCGACGAAAAAGTGAAGGGAATGAGAAATTTCGCAAATAAACTATGGAATATCGGAAGATTTATTTCTATGGGCCCAGATAACAAAAAAATTCCTGCATTTAACGAGAAGATGCAAGGATTGGCGCCGGAAGATACGCAGCTTCTTGTCTCATTTAAAAAACTTATTAAACATACAACAAACGATTTGGACAATTTTCGTTTTGGGCGGGCGACGGAAAATTTGTATCAATTTATGTGGCACGAGTTCGCTGATGTATACATCGAACGGGCAAAAGCAAGGATGAAACAAGGAGATGTTGTTGTGTTTTCTGTTCTTCGCTATGTATTTTCAACAAGTTTGAAACTTTTGCATCCGTTTATGCCGTTTGTGACCGAGGCGTTATGGCAGGAAATGTTTAAACAAGAAGAACCCTTGCTTGTAAAGGCATCGTGGCCTACTGGGAAATAGCATATGAGCGCATTATTTATTTTAATTGTAAGTTTCATTCCCAATTTCGTATGGCTTGCTTTGTATTTGCGCGAAGATACGGACCCTGAACCGCCGCGCCTGGTTGTGTTTGCGTTTTTCGGCGGCGTATGCGCAACCGGCATTGCTTTGGCGCTGGAATACGCCGCGCTTAAAACGTCAAGCGCGGTTTTTGCCGCGGGGGTATCGCAAATTTACAATTCGTTTTGGTATATGGTGCTTGGCGTGGCGTTGATTGAGGAATGCGTGAAATTTTTCGTGACGCGGATTTTAATTATGCGCAATCCCGAGTTTGACCAGCCGGTTGACGCCATGGTGTATTGCATCGTGGTCGCGCTTGGGTTTGCGTTTGCAGAAAATGTTGTAGTGATTACCAACGCAATGCTGCCGTATCATGGCGCGGTGTTTGCCATAACACAGACCGTGATTTTGCGTTTCATCGGCGCGAATTTTTTGCATTTGCTGGCATCCGGCATTGTAGGATATGCGTGGGCGCAGGGGATTTTGAAACGAAAACAGTTTGCGTATATCGTTGGCGGAATTGCCGCGGCAACTGTTATTCACAGCGCGTTTAATGCTATTATGCTTTCTTTGGGCCAGTTTGCGTATGTGATTGCCGTAAGCATGATGTTTGGCGTGGCTATTTGGCTTTTGCGCGATTTTGAAGTTCTTAAACAATTAAGCGGCAAGCGCATCATTGAAGTTGCATATGCGGAACCAGAATAAGCGCATTTGCGATTTTGCGCGTATGCGCTATACTATAAAGATAAAAAAATAATTCTTATATTCGTATGGCAAAAACACCAAAAACAAACAACGAATTAAAACAAGAAGACCAACAAGATAAAGAACAAGACAAAGAACAGCGCGATGTGTTTCTTCCGGCTGCCGAACTCGAAGGAGAGCTTGCGGTTGACGTATATCAGACACCAACCGAAATCGTGATTCAATCTCCGATTGCGGGCGTTGACGAAAATGATATTGATATCAGTTTGGAAGGGGATATGATTACAATTCGCGGCAAGCGCGCGCAAGAGCAAACAGTTGATGAAAAAGATTTCTTTTACCAGGAATGTTATTGGGGGTCGTTTTCGCGCACCGTGTCGTTGCCTACGAGCGAAGTTGACATTGATAAAGCACAGGCTGTTATGAAAAATAGCATCCTGACTATCCGCATTCCCAAAATTGACAAAAAGCGTTCAAAGAAATTGAAAATCCAATCTGCTCCGTAGATTTTACGTACGAGATAAGCAGATATAAAATAATTGGAAGAGAAAAGCGGCTTGATAAATGGTCGTTTTCTGTCTGTGTGTAAATGTTTTTATTCTGTTTGTTGGCAGATATTGGAAACGCATATTATCTTTAGCTTTCCAGTAATGCCAGTGCAGAAGTCTGGACATCGTATGGACTTGTCAATGTATTTTACGTTCCCAAAAGAACATTTTCTTGTTTTCTTTTCCACTCCGCAAACGCAATCTTCGTCTTTTTGGCAATAGGTTAAATTCTCAGAACTATCATTATTCTCTTTTAAACTCTTTTCACACTCTTCTTTAGTGCCAAAGGTATGAAGGCCAAGATACATATATGCTCCGCAGTATTTCTTTTGCTGGCAGAATCTATGGTCATTGTCATACGCCCAGATGTTTTTACAAGAGGGTTGTAGCGGCGATGGGGAAGTAAAGGGCACTGGCGGCTTTTCTGGCATTTCTTTGCAAACTCCCTTATGAATTACAGAAACGCCAGCAGCTCTTGCAAAACAATCATTAGAATAGGTCTTATTGTCCGAACCGCAAACTGGATTCCAAAGCGTGATACAAACTCCGATAGGTTTTGTTGGCACTTTCCTTGCGCAGTTATCCCATTTAATAAGTTCGCCATTGCAGGAATTATACCAGCCCTCTGATCTTGTACCTATTTCGCCACAAACAGCTTTACATACTTTACATTCGCTTTTGTTTATCAGTTCGTTTGTGCAGGAATTATACCAGCCTTCCGATCCTGTCCCAGTTTTGCTGCAAATTGGTTTGCAAGGAGTCTGGTCCGAAACATGAACGCACTTTGCTGGCAATCTGCAACCGGTCTTGATTTCTTTATCTATAACAATTCTTCCATCTTGGCAAAAGCCATGGGCTGGAGCTGCCCAAGACGGGCAGTTCTCGTTTTGAGGAGTCTGTTCAATCTTTTGGATTATTTTACCTTTTGCCTGTTCTAGTTTATTCTGTATTGCTTCAGACTTAACTTGCTGCTTTAAAGTCTCAAGGATTTCCAATTGTTTTTCTTTGTCTCCGCCCATTTTTTGTAAATAATCACCAATCTTTTCTTGTTTTTCTGTAGTCATTTTCTCCAGATTTTCCATAAACATATTAAGATTTCTTTCCTGTAATTGTCTGATTGAGTCTTGAATTTCAGTCGGAAGCTTTTCTTCTATGCTTCTTAAGGTCTGAACATCTTTTAATTGCTTGAAGTCGTCTCCTATTTGATTTTCCAAAGCATTATTGATTCTGGCCGCGATCTTGTCTTTGTCTTCAAGTTTTGACATAACCCCACAAAACATTTCCAGATGTCTTTCTCTGACAACTTCGATTTTTTGTATTATTGAGGGCGGAACCTTGACTTCCAATTGCTCTAAAACCCTTTGCTGCAAAAGTCCTTGCTGAACAAATTTATCCAAGAATTTATTAACTTCAGGGTCAGCTTGGGCATTGTCCTTAAACTTTTCTATTTGCTCTTTTAATTTTTCAATGTGTTTTTGAGAATTAGCAGCTGCCTTTTCAAGTATTTTTGGATCTTGAGTCTTTGCCGCTAGGGCTTTTAATTCGATAAGTTTTTCATTTACTATTTCCTGCCTGACTTCAGCTTTTTTAATTCGATTAAAGGCAAAAGCAAGCCTTAAATTCCTTTGCCACTCTTTTAAAAAATAGAATTTGCTGTCTGGTAAAAGTGTAGGTTCTTTTACATCAAGGCTTGCAGCGGAAACATCTTCCTGTTCGTCGGGCGTTGCGATTTCATTGGTTGTTTCAATTGTTGGCGTGGGAGAAGGGGATAAAGATTCTGTTTGGGCCAGGACAAAACCCGTTAGGGCAAAAGAGATTAAAATAGCGTCGAGGAGTACAAAAAATATTTTGTGCGTTTTTTCCATATTTTTAAAAGTTATTTTTTAATTATCTGCTAATGTGTAAGAATTATCCGCGTTGTTTACACCCTCCCTTTTTAGATGTTTTTAAGAAAAAAAGTGTAAACAACGCCATGAAATCTTACGGCTAATGCTATATTGTATATTATAAAACGCAATCTTGCAAAAATTAGTTGTTTCTGCGGGTGTGGGATTTGTATTTGGGTTGTATCCTGCGCGCCAAGCAGCGAAAAAAGACCCGATTGAAGCATTGCGATATGAGTAATAGGGTGTTATAACAAATTTATGGATAACAAGCCTCTTTTTGAAACATCAGTTTTGGGACATCGGGTTCAGGTATTTTTTGACCGCGTGGTTTTGCAAACATGGTGGGGGCTTGGCAGGCGCATAGATATTCCTTTGGATAAAATCGCAACCATAGAAATCGGAGGGATACTCCAGCCGTCGGTCACGATTGGAACAACGGGCGGTGAACAATTTATTATTCCGGCGTTTTTTAGGAAAAAACAAGCATTGGCGCACGCCATTGAACAAGCCCGCACGCACAAAATGTGATGCGTTATGCTCCTTACGTGGTGCTTCCGTCAAAATGCTCTTCGTGCGTTAACGCTTCTTCTTTTGTTTCGTGTACGGTTTTGTCTTTGTGTTCGGGCGGGGAATACACGGTGTAGAGTTTCATAGATTCAGACGATTGAGTATTGATAATATTATGTTCCGTGCCCGCAGGAATCATGACTGCGTATCCGTCGCGCAGGTCGTGTTCCTCGTTATTAAGAATTGCCTTGCCTTGGCCGCGTTCAACGCGGATAAATTGGTCCACGTCTTTGTGAATCTCGCTTCCGATATCTTGTCCCGGAAGCAATGACATGACAACAAGCTGGCTGTGGCGTGTCGTGTATAGCACGGTCCGGAATGTGTTGTTTTCCTGTGTTTTTTCTTCAAGATTGATAATGTATCCTCGCATATATTTATTTTTTATTTTTCTTTGTTTATTTTATTGTACGCCGAAGTGCCACGAAAGGAAACTACGCAATATCAAGTATTTTGTTTCGTGAGGTATATCCGGATACGATGTGTATTGATGATTGGGGGACGTGGAAATAATCAGCGCAGGCGTGAATGACGGCTGCGTTTGCCTTGCCCCGGATAGGCGGTTCTCGAACCGCGATACGATAGTGATAGTGGTCAATTTGTTCAATTGACGTTTTTGGCGCGTTCGGCTTGACGGTTACAAATATGCGCATACGGGTATTATTGAGTATATCTCCATTATTCGTTACAATACAGCAACGCCATCAAGCATTTCGTTCGCTTAACGCTCTTGTAGTAAAACGCATGCCCGCTGTTTATGCCCTCATGGCTCAACGGATAGAGCGCTAGTCTTCGGAACTAGACATCGGGGTTCGATTCCTCGTGAGGGCACCTCCTCCTCGGCGAAAAATCAGTGCGCGCAAGCGCACCAAAAATTCTGAATTCGTTTGGGAAAATGGGGGGGAATCAGTGGGACGCGCTTCGCGCGTCTCGCATTTTGGCTTCCAAAAAACCGTTTAGTTCGTTGATGGTGTCTTTATTGTATCAAGCTCGAACCTATTTTATCAAAAATTGCTGAACGAAACCAGACCAAGGAAACCAGTTGCTTGAAAAATGCGAGAAGTAATTGAAATTTAATCATTTAACTATTTAACTATTGAAGGTTAGGACGCAATTGAATTGACTGTGCGGTTATGCTTCCATCTGAATTGGCAGTGCCATTTACGGAGATATTTTTACCGACTTCAAGATCGACAAGAGTTCCGCTGACAGATTTTGTTACTTCTATTGAGCCAGAGAGGAATACAATTTTTGAACCACCGTCGCGAAGTTTTACGGTAACACTCTTGTCGTCTTTAGAGATAATCTCTCCTGTCGCGAGTCCTTGCCCGCCGAAGCCTTGGCGAAGGCGGGCGCCGCCAACATTCCCGCCAAGTTCCTGAAGCCGCTGTTGACGTTCTTCTGGAGAAAGATTTTGCAGATTCTGTCCGCCAAAGGCGGATCCGCCTCCGGCGGAAAAGAGTTTTTTTATTTTTTCTTCGTTCACCCCGTTAGACATTTTTAGTGATGTTTCTGTCATAATATTTCTGAGCCCCATCATGACATCCAGATATAATTTTTATGAAAAATGAATGTCTAACGGGGTTCATACTTTTATTAATTAAACGCTTT
>MNWK01000008.1:755-3662 GCA_001872485.1 Parcubacteria group bacterium CG1_02_44_31 | reverse complement strand
ATTTAATCGCCCGACTGGTCAAATAAAAGCGGAGGGAGCGTGAGAAGTATTTTTTCGCTTTTTCAAAAAGATAATTTTCGAAAACTTTGGTTGGCTCAATTTTTATCGCAAGTCGCCGCCAATATGCTGATTTTCGCCTTGATTTTGCATATTTACGACTTAACCAAAAGTGCAACGACAATTTCTTTGGTGATAATTGCAACCTCAATCCCCTCAGTGATTTTTGGGCCGCTCTCCGGCGTCCTCTCCGATCGCGTCCGCTACAAAAGGGTTTTACTCTACACTAATGTTTTGCGGACTCTAGCGGCTTTTCTTTTGATTCCGGCAACTCATAACACTTTGGCGATCTTAGAGATCATCTTTGTGATGTCGGCGATTACCCAATTCTTCTCACCAGCAGAATTGTCATCAATTCCTTTAGTTGTTGATAGGACCGAATTGGTCAAGGCGAATTCAATCTATATGACCACAATGTACGGCTCGCTGATTTTCGGTTACGGCATTGCCGGCCCGCTCCAGGGAGCAATCGGCTCGATCTGGCTTTTTGTTATTGTCGGAGCGATGTTTCTTATTTCATCAATTTCAATTTTTTTAATGTCGGAATATGATGATAAAGCACCGCACACTCTACTGACGGTTTCAAATCTGGCAAAAACAATTTCCGCGGTTTGGCAGGAAACGAAAAATGGGGTTAAATATGTCAGTCGGGCGCGGGAGATTTCTTCGCCGATGGCTAGATTAGCGATCGGTTGGGCGATGCTCGGTGCATTTATCGTTCTTTTGCCACCGTTTGCCGAGCAGTATCTTTTAATCAGTACTAAAATGGCCGGGGTTATTTTGATTGTTCCGGCCGGCTTCGGTCTTTTGACCGCCGCTTACCTTTTAAATAAAAACAACAGTTGGAATAAATCGCGGATCATCAATTGGGGATTTGTTGTTTGCGGTCTCGGGCTTCTGGTAATGGCATCGTATAATTTATACGCATTTTTGACTTTTTCGCTTTTGATTCCGATTTTGCTGATGGTGATACTTGGTTTTTGCGCCGGCTTGATTTATATCGCCTCGCAGACACTCTTGCAATTAAATTCGGCCGGAAAGATGCGCGGCCGGGTTTTTGGCATTGCGGCAATGTTGATAAATCTGGCAATGGGAGTTCCGGCGCTGTTTGTTGGCGGCATCGCTGATTTGACTTCGCCGGTTTTCACTCTGGTTATCGTTGCTTTGTTGGTGATAATTTATGGCACCTCGTTGTTTTTCGAAGACACAGAGACAAGAATGGATAACGAATATTCTAATAACCAATGACGAATAAAACTAATATTCGTTTAATTTGCTATTAGTCATTAGTTTAATTTGTCATCCATTCTTGGAGTTCTTGACAAAATGTAAAGGAAACTTTACAATATTGTTAATTCAAAACTCAAAACTCAAAAGTCAAAATTACAATTTAAAATTCAAAATTTTTCCAATCATTATTACATTTTGAACTTCAGTTTTGATCTTTGCGTTTTAAATTTTAAGTTTGAGCGCCTGCCTGCCGGCAGGCAGGGAGCGAACATGACCTATCTTGTCCCAACTGTCATCGAGAAATCACAATTTGGCGAACGGGCGTATGATATATACTCCCGGCTGTTAAAAGATCGAATTATTTTTTTGGGTGGAACGATTGATGATGCCGTTGCCAACACGGTTATCGCCCAGCTTTTGTTTCTGGAATCTGAGGACCCGAAAAAGGATATTCAAATGTACATAAACTCACCCGGCGGCGAAGTCTATTCTGGTATGGCAATTTATGACACCATGCGCTATGTAAAGCCAAAAGTTTCGACTATTTGTGTTGGGCTGGCAGCGTCAATGGCGGCTTTTTTGCTCGCTGGTGGAGAACGGGGAATACGCTTGGCGCTACCAAATTCCCGAATTTTAATCCACCAACCAGCTGGCGGAACTCAAGGTCAGGCATCAGATATCAAAATTCAGGCGGAGGAGATCCTTAAAATTCGTGAGGAGGTGAATAAAATTCTGGCGAAAAATACTGGCCAAAAGCTAGAAAGAATCGCCAAAGATACCGACCGCGACTTCTACATGCGCGCCCTTGAAGCCCAAAAATACGGCATAATTGATAAAGTGATCACAAAGAAATAAGGGGACGGTTCTCTTTTGAATACGGAATTTGCTAAATATCATTTTTGTTAATATAATATGATTAGTATTGTTATAAAAGATCCAAAAATATGCCACGGCAGCCCCGATTACTTTTGTCAAAGAGTTATTATCACGTAATGACGCGCGGTAACAACAAGAATCAAATTTTTCGCGCCAAATCGGATTACTTGTATTATTTGAAAAGATTTAAACAGTTTAAAGAAGAGCTACAATTTGATCTATTTCATTATTGTTTAATGCCAACTCATGTTCACCAGCTCATTCGAACTCGAAAAGCGGCGGATTATTCTTTATTTATGAAGAAAATCAACTTGGCATATTTTCATTATTACCGCCGAAAATATGGTTGGATAGGTCATTTTTGGCAAGATCGTTTTAAAAGTCAACCGGTGGGCAAGGATAACTATTTTATTCAATGTGGTAAATATATTGAGATGAATCCTGTCCGAAAAAAAATTGTTACTAACCCGGAAGAATATCAATTTTCGAGTTATGTATACTATATTTTTGGCAAACAAAATAATCTAATAACCGAGAATCCCTTTTTCCATGATTTAGGGACGAATGAGATTAAAAGGCAAATAAATTATCAAAAATTGGTTATAGATGAGGAGATTTCTGACAGTTACAAAAGAAAAGTTTGGGGGACAAGCTATCAGAGATATCATGAAGATAAAAAAATAAAATATAATTTAAAGAAGAAATCCAGTCTAGATAATTTAATAGTTTAGCAAAAAACGAGTT
>MNWK01000008.1:0-610 GCA_001872485.1 Parcubacteria group bacterium CG1_02_44_31 | reverse complement strand
ACTAATGGCTAATTGGAGGGATATGAAGGGGAAAAAAAGAATCTTTCGACTTGGTGTAATAGCACTAATTTTTTCACTGTTGTTTCTTTTTAGTTATCCACAGAATGCTTCTGCCGATGCTCTGACTGCTCTCTCTGACACAATGAGTCGTTTGGCTGATAGCACGCCAACTGCAGTTTATTCCAACCACACTATTAAATACACTACTCCAACTGGCGTTGCCGCCGGTCAAAATATGCAGATTACTTTTCCAGCTGGTTTTACCATTGGCACTGTTGACTACACTGATATTGATGTTTCCTGGGGTCCTTCAACCGGTGCTGAAAATGAATTAACTTTAGCCGCCACTCCTTCTGGTACAACTTGGGGCGCAGTATTTGCGGGTCAAGTTTTAAGTATTACTTCTGGCACAGGCACAATTACCGCCGCTTCCAAGGTAATCATTGAAATTGGGACTAATGCCACCTTCGGTGTCGCCGGTGATCAACAAATTCAAAACCAGGCCACGGCCGCCACCTATACCATCTCGATTGCTGGCTCTTTTGGAGATACTGGCAAGATTGCGATTGTTATTTTAACGGATGACCAGGTCCAATTAACCGCCACGGTC
>MNWK01000019.1 GCA_001872485.1 Parcubacteria group bacterium CG1_02_44_31 | reverse complement strand
TTTAAATCAGATGTTTGACCAACATAATAATGATTGAATTGTTGGCTTTTTAATACGTAAACTTTATACATTGCTCTGTCCGTCTAATCCTCGCCACGGCTCGGCTTAGCCGAGACGGGTCCAGTTGAGCTATGGGGACATTTTAGAATCCCAAAAATTTAGTGATGGCGTCCATTAATGATAACGGATAGTCTTTTTCCGGCAAAACCTTAGAAATCATTTCTCTGATTTTTGCTTCTTGTTCAGGCGGAAAATAAATTTCCAAAAAGGGATTAAAGATTAACTTTTTTCTTAAAAGCAATTCTTTGAAATTTTTGGTCGAATCCCTGATGCCAAAATTAACAAAATCATTTTCTAAATTAAATCTTTTTTCGGTTTTTTCTTTTATTATCTTAATCTCTTTCTCGTTGATTTCAACTTTCCACTCGCTTGGCTTTCTGGCTGCCCAAGAAATTACCGCCAGCTCGCCAACAATTACAAAAATCGCGAATAAAAAATTATTTTGCCAAAGAGCCAAAAAAATCAAACCCAGAGCAATCGCAACGCTAATCAAATACCAACCAGCTGATTTCGGTTGATATTCAAAATCCGGCGCTGTCCAAGAAATCTCCACGATTTCTTTTTTTTGATTTTTGGATAGCATAGCGGAGGAGGTGGGATTCGAACCCACGAACCCCTTTCAGGGTTAGCACGTTAGCACCGTGCCGCACTAGGCCACTATGCGACTCCTCCTGGTTCTTTGGAATTATACATTGTCAAAACAACACACGCAAGAAAGATGAACCCAGCACCACCTTATTGTGGTGCTGGGTGAAACTCTCCAAACATTACAATCAAGGTAGCTATTCTGCCCAAGCCCAGAATGAAAGCTTTTCTCTGTGTTTCATCAAGGGTGAAATCCCGAATGAAATCCTGCAATGCAAGAACGGAGCCCGCCTCGGTCATTGTTGGGCTTTGGCAAAGCGAACAAAGATAAAATGAATGCCATTCTTTTCTTTATTGTCTATTTCGCTTAATTCTGATACACTCTAAACACGCATTATGGCTAAAGAAACGCACAATTTAGTGCCGCGGCCTCCTGTCGTGGTAGTTATGGGACACGTTGACCATGGGAAAACGTCCCTTTTGGATTGCATTAGAAAAACCCATATTGCTTCAAAAGAAGCAGGAGGCATTACCCAGCATTTAGGCGCGTATGAAGCAGAGGTTGCATCAGTTGACGGGGGAAGAAAAATCACTTTTTTGGATACCCCGGGGCACGAGGCATTTGCCAAAATCAGACAGCGCGGAAGCTTAGTTGCGGATGTGGCGGTTTTGGTGATTGCGGCAGAAGAAGGGTTAAAACCACAAACACTTGAGGCTCTTTCCTACATTCAAAAAGAACAGTTGCCGTATGTAATCGCGTTAAACAAAATCGACCGCCCCGAAGCAAATCCTGACAAAGTGAAACAGCAATTGGCTGAACAAGGAATATTTGTGGAAGGATACGGCGGAAATGTGCCGACTGTGCTAACCTCTGCAAAAACCGGCGAAGGCATTGATAATTTGCTTGAGCTTATTTTGCTCGTGTACGACATGAACGAGAAAAAAGCAGACTATCAAGCTCCGGCAGAAGGCGTTATTTTGGAATCGTCCATGGATGCAAAACGCGGCATCAGCGCTGCGATTTTGGTGCTTCAGGGCACGCTTCATCGCGGAGACACAATTTACACCCCAAGCGCGAGCACAAAAATAAAGCTTATGGAAAACTTTTTGGGAAAACCAGTTCCTGAAGTCACGTTCTCATCCCCTGCGCAAATTACCGGGTGGGACATCCAGCCGTTGGTAGGCGAATGGTTTTCTACGAACAAACCCGAGCAAACGCAACCGCAGCAGCCGGACGCCCCAGAGCAAAAAAAACAGGACATTCCCAAAAACCAACTGGCCATTATTTTGAAAGCTGACGTTGCTGGTTCGCTTGAAGCTTTGGAAACCGTGATTGGCAGCGCAATTTCAGAACTCAAAATCCCTTACGCCGTCGTGGATAAATCAGTTGGCGATATTGTACTCTGGGATCTGAAAACCGCTGAAGCGACCAACGCGATGATTATCGGATTCAAGTCGCGCGTTACGTCTGAAGCGAAAAATTACATTCAGTCGCGGCCGATTACGGTTATTACAGGAGACATTATTTACCACATTGCCGAACAAGTCACTAATGAAATCAAAAAAAACCTTGCGCCTGATGCTGCACAACCAACCGCGCGCGGCGAAATTATCATGATTTTCTCCGACAAAGACAATCGGAATCGTCAAATCGTCGGCGTGCATTTAACCGAAGGCATTGTGGAAAAAACAGATTGGTTCACACTTGTGCGCGACAATGCCGAAGTCGGTAAAGGCAAAGTATTAAGTTTGCAAAAAAACAAGGACGGGTTTGATATGATTAAAGCAGAATGCGAATGCGGTGTGCAAATAGAGACCGACGCGACAGTGGCACTGCACGACATAATCAATTTCTTCAACAAATAATTCACTATTTCATTTCCATTCGTGGACGAAAAACGCATCCAACGAATTCAAAACACGATTCAAAACGAACTGGGGCGCATTATCCAGGAAGAATTTGACATTCCGCCAAAGACATTAATTTCAATAACTAAGGTTGAGATATCGCCCGACAAGCAAAACGCAAATATTTACGTATCAATATTTCCCGATGAAAAACGCGACCACACAATTGACTTGCTTAAAAAAGGAGCGGGGTATTTGAAATCGTTTTTGGAAAAACGTATACGCATGCACCCGATTCCCAAACTGCATTTTACATACGACAAAACCATTGCCCAAACTAGCCGCGTGTACGCACTCATGAAACATCGCGACACCAAAAAGTCAAATGCTTGAAAGTGTTTGAATTGGCGGTTACAATAGCCTATGCGAGCTCGTTTCAAATTTCATACGGCCACAACATGGCGAAAAAATAAAGATAGGGTCTGTCCCGCGCAAAAATATGGCCAGGTAGCCAAGTAACTAACGCAGTAGTCTGTCCCGCACAAAAATATGGCGCTGTGGCGAAGTAGCTAACGCAAGAGTCTGCAAAACTCCCATTCGTGGGTGCAAATCCCACCAGCGCCTCTGCCATATTTTCATACGGGATTGCGGTTTGTTAACAAAATTTCTGCATTTTATTTGAAATGTTGTACAAATCGGGAACAAAACCCTCATACGCGGGTGCAAATCTCGCCGTGGCCTCCGCGATTAACTGACAACTTATGACTTATAACTAATAACAAAAAACTGATTCGTCAGTTATAAGTTACTGGTTGCGAGTTATAAGTTAAAATCGCTTCACGATTTTTGCCCGGGTGGCGGAATGGTATACGCGGCGGACCTAAAATCCTCTGACCGAAGGGTCATGTGAGTTCGACTCTCACCCCGGGCACCAGCGAGGAATTGTCAATGTCGCCTCGCCAGCTTCGGCGGGCTCGGCGACCAAATTGTAGGGAATTTTGGGCGAAAAAATCAACTGGCGGTTTTGTAAAATGTGGTTCGAGCCGATATTTTTCAGAAATGTTGTCATTTCTTTTTTGTTTTCGGTTTCTACTAATTTTGCGGCTTGATTAAGGGATAAAACGAACTCACGAGCCGGTTCGAGCCAAGACAAGCCTTTTTG
>MNWK01000017.1 GCA_001872485.1 Parcubacteria group bacterium CG1_02_44_31 | reverse complement strand
TTTTCAGCTGGACTGCTGGGGGCAGGACACGCACTCTTTCACCTTGTGAGAAATGTTTGTCGAGATTTACTAATCCTTCAATTCCACTCAGGACAAGAAAATTAGAATCGAATTTCAAAGTTGTTAGCTCGGTCGCTTCGCGGCCTCGCTTCCGAACGTGTCGGCTCAAAACACTGAAAAATTGTGATCAATTTTTTAGTGCAAAAGAAAACGCAAAAAATTTAAAGAACTTTATTAAAAAATCTCTTTTAACTGACTTAACCTTGATACGGTTTTAGTTGCAAGAGCTTCTAGTTCAGGATATGGACTTTTATTTACCGCAATTCCATAAGGCAATTCTCTGAACAATGCAATGTCGCTGTCTCCATCACCTACCACAGCACATCTACTTATATCTAAACCATATTTGGCGACATATTCATTAAGATGCTCTAACTTTTTTCGTGATTGATCCGCAAAGTAATGAAAGTCAATAAGATTTTCGTCCTCATCCCATATAAGTTCGGTGTTAGCATACCAATCAACTATTCCCAATTTTTCAGCAACCACCTTTACATACAAATCAACTGCCCCTGACATTAAACACACGCGATACGACCTTTTGAGATAATTGATGGTTTCGTGAGCGTCATCTTTTAGCCTCCACGAGCGAAACATTTCTTCCATATAGGGTTTATTTGCATTCCCTGTGCTTTGCCACAATAAAATAAGTTTATGCTTTGCCACGGGATAGCTTAACATCCCGGATTTAAATTCGGCGAATATCTGTGCATGCGTTTCCGACGAGGCCCCCAAGCCATCTGTGAGTTTTAACCACGAAATCTCGTCAGAAAGAGTTCCATCAACATCAAAAATAATTGTTTCAATTTCTTTGTTTCTCATATTTCTGCTATAATTTTATCAAATTTAAGATGTTCGCGGTAGCAAACATCAAGTCGCGCGCGCAAAAAATAACGGAAACGAGGTCGCGAAGCGGCCGAGCTAGCCTTTGCGAAATTCGGTTCTAACTTTTTCGTAAATCTCGACCAAAAGAGAAGAAGGGTCCGGAAAGGTGGGGACGCTCCGTGCGCCGCCGCCCGCACTGAACGCCCCACCGACTCTTTCTCTCTCTTGGTCGGGGCGCCGAGACTCGAACTCGAGCTACCCCGAATAACAATCCTGTTCACAGGATGCTACGGGGTATGAATCGTCCTTCACCCGCCCACCTATTTTGTAGTCGGGACGCCGAGATTCGAACTCGGGCTAAATCGTCCCAAACGACTCGTGCTACCACTACACTACGTCCCGAAAAATAGGTGGGTGGGCAAGAACGACTCGCTTGTCCCGTAGCGAGCTTCGCTCTGCTACTGGGATGCTACCGCTACACTACGCCCCGAAAATCTTACCCGCCAAAATTTCTTTGAAATTTGCGGCGGGTGAAGTAGACAAGAACAACTCGCCCTATTAGAAATCCTTATGACAAAATCCTTAAACTTTATTATACTATCTGGGCTGCAACCAGAAAAATTTACTTGTCTTATTTATATTATCTTACTTGATTTCGCAATAAAATTCAAAACGCCAGAGTTTGCTTGCCCTGAGTTTATCGAAGGGTCGCTCCTGTCATAAAGTCAATCACTGCTTGTTTATCCGCTCCGCCAAGCAGCTGCGGCTGCGCAAAATCAAAAATCTTTGTTGGTATGATTTCATACGATGTATCGCCTTGCTCCGCATTCCACACAAATTTAATCAGCGCGCCGATGCGCGTTTTTTCAGACCACATCTGGTCAAAAATCAAATTGCCCAAAGAATAAAAAATGTACTTGCCTTTGTATTGTCCGATTGGCTGCACATGATGCGGATGCGACCCTATCACAACATCCGCTCCTGCGTCAATTGCCGCATGCGCAATGCGCTTTTGATACGCGTTCGGCTCATCAGTATATTCATCTCCCCAATGAAAACTCGCGATAAGCATATCTGCCTGAAAACGCGCGTGTTCAATCGCAACGCGAATATCGCTGTCCAAAACATTTCCCCATGTTAAATTATACGCAATAAGTCCAACTTTATATCCGCGGACTTCGCGAATAAAAACTTTGCCGTTATTCACTACACCGATTCCCTGCTGTGCAAGCAAATCGTTTGTCTGTGCAATCCCTGCTGCGCCGTAATCACGCATATGGTTATTTGCAAATGACACAAGCGTCACGCCCGCGCGCGCAAGCGCACGTGCTGATTCTGGACTCGCGCACAATGTCATGCTTGATGCATTGCTGACCGGGCACGGCTCATACAGCGGTGATTCAAGATTGACCAACACTGCATCCGCACCAGCAAAAATCGGCGTTATGGACGCGAACGGAAACGAAAAGTCATTGCGCTGATGCATTTCGTAATTCACTTTCCTACCCAACATCACATCGCCTCCGAAAACGAAGGTTATTGGTTGAGAAAGGCTGGCAGCGGGTATAGACGCAGGTTCTGGAGTATACACATTGTTCGGCGCATACGCGACAGATGCGACAAAAAACACGCACACAAACAGCAATGAGCCGCCGATTAAACTCAAAGCAATCAAGGTTTTATCCATGCTATACTATTATACCCCGTAGTGAATTTTCGACTTAATAAATGTTTATCCCTCACGCCGGAAGACCATGAGCTGTTTCTATAGATGAATGGCGTTTCGGGATTGTTGCCCAAAGGGCGAGAAAGCAGGCCTGCCTGCGCAGGCAGGTACCATGGGCTTGCCCTGTGGGGCTCCATTCTCGTTGCATTATTGGTTTTCAGCATGAGTAACTTATTCTTTATATAATACACCATACTTTCTTTTTCCCGCTTTGCGGGATTGTTAAAAATCTACTACAGGGTATACACTATGAAATCAAGTCCAAGTTACGCGCGAAGATTCTTTATGCCTGCATGTATGAACAAAAAACACATTCTTTTATACGGATTGATAAACGCGCTCGGCGTATTTGTTTATACAAGCGGCGTAGCATATGTGATGTTTCATCTGGGAAATCTGTTTCCCGCGATGCCTGGAATGATGGGGCTCGCGCTAATGCTCATGCTGTTCGTGGTTTCGGCAACTGTTGTCGGCGCATTGGTTTTAGGAAAACCCATTCTGTGGTATTTTGAAAACAAAAGGCGCGAAGCGCTGCAACTGTTTTTGACAACGCTCGCATGGCTTTTTGCCATGGTTACAATTCTGTTCGCAATCTTAATGACAATATATGCAGCTCGGGTTTGAGATTTGAAACAAAATACGATACCATAGCAATAGAATTTCAAAACTCAAATAACCAATGTCAACAAATGGTTTGGTATTTTGGTATTTGTAATTTGGAATTTACGTTATTGGTGGCTGTAGCTTAGTCTGGTTTAAAGCGCCAGGTTGTGGCCCTGGAGATCGGCGGTTCAAATCCGCTCAGTCACCCAAGAAAAAACCGCCTCGTCGCAGGCGGTTTTCTTATATCTACTCTTCGTGTTGTTTTTTCTAGAAAATCAATGCTTCGGCAGCATCTATCATATTACTTTTTATTAGATGACTTCTTTTTAGCAGGGTTCTTTCTGCCCCAGTTTCTTCGCCAACCCCTTTTTGCGGAATGTTTTTTCATGTCCTTATTGTACCATATAGGAATCATAAAAAATTCTTATTCCGCTGGCAGAATCCGCCATTTG
>MNWK01000003.1:37487-37560 GCA_001872485.1 Parcubacteria group bacterium CG1_02_44_31 | reverse complement strand
TAAACATCCGTTCTTGTAATTCTTGTTTTAATGTTGCATTTTCTTGCCGCAGCTGCTCATTTCGTTGTTTCAG
>MNWK01000003.1:0-37408 GCA_001872485.1 Parcubacteria group bacterium CG1_02_44_31 | reverse complement strand
TTCTTTTTTTCTTTAACAACGCGTGATTTTGTTTCTTTTGGTTTGGCATACACAGAATCATACACACCACGGTCTCCTGCTATTTTATACGCAGCAGCTTCTTCCGCGCTCATTGCACCCATCGCGTCAACCTGCTTTGGTTCTTTTTCGTCTTGCTCTCCTTTCTGTTTATGCTTTAAAATATCTACTATGGCTTTAATTCGAGATTCTTTTTCGTCTTCAGAAAATTCAGGGTGTCCGACAAAGTCCTCTATTTCCTGGTCCGTGGCAAGGTTAACTAACTCTAAATTTATACCGCGGTTTTTGAATAACTCCCTCAACGCGGCTCGCTTGGCGCCAATTTCTATTTGTCGTCTCTCTGCGTTTGAACCTTCTTTGGATTTAGGCCCGTTCATAAATGTATTTCAACTTTGTAAATTGTAATTGGGTGTAACATTCTTTGATTATCTTTCTGGTTCTGGTTCAGCAGCACCCTCATGTATCTTGGGCTGTGAAGTCTGTAATTTTTCTTTTTGTCGCTGTTGCGCTTGTTTTAAGACATGCGCAGCCCACTCTTTATCCTTTTTTAAATTCATGTCTTTTGGTGCTTCTTTTGCTTTGTCTGTTCTTTTTTTTGCTTCTTCTTTTTTTTCTGCCAATTCCATTACTGCTACTGCTAATTTTGCAATTCCTTCCATTTGTGCGTATTGTGCGTCTTTTAATTTTTTTTGTTTTTTTGTTACTTCTTCTGCTGCTTCATCTAATTCTTCTTTTGTTGCCCCTTCTGTCATGCTTTTCCGTTTGATTGATATTAATCCTTTTTTTGCTTCATTTGATTCTGCTTTTGCTTCTTTTGATTCTGCTGTTAATTCGTCTACTCTTGCTCTCATTGCTTTTACTCTTTTTTCTGCTGCCGCTACTTCTTCTTCTACTGTTACTGTTTTTACTCCTCCTGCCGCTTGAAATATATTATTAGGATTTGTTGGATTCATGATATTGAACTTAAAAACTTTAATATCTTGATTATCTTAAAACTGAACAATTATACCACGTTCCACACTTTATGTCAAAACTGACATAAATAGGTGGAAACATATTTTGCACTTATTGTACAAGATGCGAGAGTTTAGTCAATAGCTTGACGAGCTTGGTAACAAAGTTCCAGAAAAAACATATAAAAAAGACCCGGCAATACCTACTTTCCCCCTTACGGAGTATCATCGGCGACGCGCGCTTTTACGACCGAGTTCGGAATGGAATCGGGTAGGGCACACGCGTCTGTGGTCACCGGGTCAATTTCATATACTCAAAAATTGAAAACTATTTGATTACTCATGATATCGCAACCGAACCCAGCAGGAAAATTTCAACAAGCTCTACAGCTTATGGAGCCCCACGCCTACTCGGTGTGCAGGCACGGGCGAAGCCCGTGGTACCTGCCTGCCGGCAGACAGGCCTACTCTCTCGCCCTTTGCGCGACATCCCGAAACGCCATTCGCCCATCCCGCAACGTACGGGATGGTCTTCTAGCGTGAGGGATAAAGTCGAAATACTTTACTGGACTATATTTTGTACCTAAATAGGCATTCGCTTGGATCGATTAGTACGCCTTGGCTCAAACTCTTACGAGTCTTACACCTAGCGCCTATCAACGTTGTAGTCTACAACGGATCTCATAAGGATACCTTATCTTGAGGTTGGCTTCGTACTTAGATGCTTTCAGTGCTTATCCACTCCGCACATAGCTACCTGACGGTTCCCTTGGCAGGAAAGCCAGTACACCAGCGGTGCGTCCACCCCGGTCCTCTCGTCACGTATTCTTGTATCACTACAAGTGCAGACTATACCTTCACCCAGCTCTACTTTTACTAATTACGTTACTTGTGAAATCTCAAGTCAAAAACTTCTTAAGCATAAACTTTTGACTAAAACATAATCAGTAAAAGTAGGGCTGGGGGCCGGCGTGTGATAATTCTCTTACAAGAGAAAAATCTCGGCCACATGGCTTCAGTCGTTACGGGGTCAATAAAAATTCAAAATGTAAACATCAAAGTGTAAAATGGCAGTTTAAAATTTAAATCCTGCATTGCCATTTTGATTTTTTCCACTTTGCACTTTAAATTTCTACGACTTCCCACGGTGTTGTCTTATGTATCCACGGTCCTCAAGTAAATTGTACCACTTGTGTCGGACCACGCCACAAGTGGCTATCAACAGATCGTGTAGTATAAGGTTTCACCGTTATGAGCCGGCTTGGAACGTCAGACGTTCCTTGTCATCCCGCATTGCTGCGGGAAGTAGCAATTTCTTACTAGGGGCAGCTCCTCTCAAGTATCCAACGCCTACGGCAGATAGAGACCAACCTGTCTCACGCATGTTTTGCTTCGCAAAACCGCGGACCAACGCGGACTGCACGCTTGATTTCGCGGAATTTTGAAACTTTTTCCGTATTACTACGGGCATGGACTATACCTTCTCCCTTCGACTCGTTTCGCTCACTCAGGGCAAGCCCTACGAATTAATTCGGGAGGCTGACGTGTAGTCTCTACAGGTTCCGCCTTTCCTTATATGTCATAAAACATAAAGAAAAAGTTTTTCGCACCTTTCTAGTTTTATATTTCTATACAGAAATAAGTAGAAAGGGCGGGATTCCCTCGGTATTATTCTTAAGCGCAGGTTGTACGCAATCGAATTTCACCGATATGAGTCAGCAATACATTCCGGCATTACTGCCGAAAGCCGCCGTGTTTTTTCCTGATGTCAATTATCAATCCTTCGACTTCGCTCAGGATTGGTTCTGTGTGATTGATACTGGATTCAAACTGTGAAAGAGCCAAACATAATTAACTTACAACTTATGACATACGACACATAACGAAATATATATAAATAAAATTTGTTATGAGTTATTAGTCATTTGTTATCCGTTAATCAGTTTTGCTGCTTCACGGTTTGAACCCAGCTCACGTACCACTTTAATAGGAGAACCGCCTAACCCTTGGGAGCTTCTCCACCCCCAGGATGTGGTGAGCCGACATCGAGGTGCCGAGCTCCGTCGTCGCTAGGAACGCTCGGACGGAACCAGCCTGTTCAATCTGTTCGCTTCGCGAACACGCTGATTTACGCTGATACAACTCTTTTCGTTCGCTTTGCTGATTAACAGCGATGAATTATCTGCGTTAGCGATAAGAGTGTTTAAATCCGCGTGTTTTACAAAGTAAAACGATTAGACTATATCTTCACCCAGCTCTACTTTTACTGATTATGTTTTAGTCAAAAATTTATGCTTAAGAAGTTTTTGACTTGAGATTTTACAAGTAGCGTAATTAGTAAAAGTAGGGCTGGGTGTCGGCGTATTACCCGAAATACTATCGGGTCGCTTCTCAGTAAGAGAAGACAGTCGTTACGGGGTCAAGAAGGAATTTTATACATTAAACAAGGAATAATATAAGGACCAATAATTGTTTTTAATTTTTGAGTTTCTGACGGAGAAAAATAAATAACAAAACCTTCTTGTTTTTTATCTAATATCTTCGTCTTAAGCCTTAAATTATTTATCAATGTATCCTGAACAATCTTTGTCTCATCCAAAGATAATTTTCCAAGGTACAAATAAGCATTATTATCTCGAGGATAATAATACCCATCATCCATAAACCAAACTGCCAGAGACAAAGGTTCTTTGAATAATTCTTGAAAATTACTGGGAATAATTTTTTTGCCATTTTTGTAAAAGAGTCGTTGCATCTTGCCAAGTTCCGGAGTGGAATTTGACTGAAAACGCCAATACTCGTACATTTTTTTTGTTTTGGGATGCACTCGTTTTACAAAAACCGGCTTGCCTTGAAACAAATTTTTAAAAGCGCTTACTTTCCACAAAAGATATTCTTTTTGTTTATTTTCATGCTCCAAACACAATCGTGCATTTCTCTTGCCTGTCTTTTGCAAATAAGCATCTCCTAAAATTGTTCCAATAAGTATTGCTTTTTGTCGCTTTGTAAATTTCATAGAATTTTAATTCTCAACCTTCCGACTTCCCACGGTATTACAGAAACTCTAAAACCCCTTTTTGGGGGAAGACCGGTTTCCGCTTCACCGTTATAAGCCGCTTTATTACTTCGCCATTACTGGCGAAGAGGACAACTGATCCTTATTTCAGGATCTATCCCCGGGGTAGCTTTTATCCAGTGTCTTTACGCCTTCTATCACGTCGTATCGGGTCACTAAGTTCTGCTTTCGCACCTGCGTGGTCTGTCAACCTTGCAGTCAAGCCAGCGTACGCCTTTACACGTCCAGCGAGATTTCCATCCTCGCCAAGCTGACCTTAATAAGTTCCTCCGTTACTCTTTGGGAGGATCGCGCCCCACGAAAACTGTCCGCCAAACACTGTTCCCATGCGTTTTTGCCGCATTGGTTAGGCTTATAAATTTGAAAGATGGGTGTTTCATTGTTGGCTCCCCTTGCTCCGAAAAGCAAGATTCAAAGCCTGCCCACTACGCTACGCATCCAAACCCATAAGCCAATATCAGGCTCCAGTAAAGCTCCCGGGGTCTTTTCGTCTTGCCGCAGGTATCCGGCGTCTTCACCGGGTTCGCATTTTCACTGGGCTATTCCCTGAGACAGTTCCACAGTCGTTAAACCTTTCGTGCGCGTCAGAACTCACCTGACAAGGAATTGCGCTTGAACTTGTTACTCGCCTTGTAAAAAGGCGGGATAAATCATTTCTGTTTATCTCTTTGCATCGCTGCAAAGTCCGGACCATATCTTCCCTGCTTTAAACAGGGTTTGGCGTATGGTCTCTGAGGATTTTTGTAAGATTTCTTCCAGGTCTTTTACGGTTCATCTGCTGAGCTATTCAAGCAATTTGCACTAATCCATTTTGCGTTAGATGTTTATCGCGTTTCATAAGATTCAAACATCTTGCAAATTTCTCAAAATCATAATGTTTAGCTGTGTGCAATGTGTTTTCTTTGAAAACAGGAATGATGACACTTAACAAATCTTCCCTTTTTCTCACCACAAAGCGATACAAATGTTCTGTGTGATTATCGTATCGCTTATTCAGATAGATTTTGCCAATCCCGAAGAAGGACTGAATCTTTTTAAGGGCTTTGAGACTTTTCTCTCCTTGGGTTACGGCAAATTCATGAAATATTTGGTAACCCGTCTTATAGCCCCTTCTTGTTCGTGTTTTTTCCCTTCGATCACTTTGCCGAACAAATCCGATAGAAAAAACCCCTCTCCATCAACAAAACCCACTATCCACCCAGTAAATCTTACAAATCTTTCCTGCTGATTGTCTGCACGAGACACTTTTTTACTATAGCGCATAAGACAAGGTTATCGTTTGCCTTGTCATTATACCAAATAGTAGTGCTCGATACTACAAGATTCTATCTACAGACGTTCCAGCATATAGCCAGATTTTACAAAGGCAGTGCGTCTTCCCACCTTTGGACCCTTATAGTTAAGGCCGACATTGACACGGGCTTCGGTCATTCAGCCGCGAAGCGGCTTCACGCGCTGACACACGCAGATTTTACGCAGACATTCGCAGAATTTTTTACTTCTGCGTTATTCCGCGTTCGTTCTGCGTCATTCCGCGCGTCGAGTCGCTCCGCGACCGACGACTTTAACCTTCGTGCATCGGTCAGGTCTCACCCCCTATACATCCTCTTACGAGTTCGCAGGGAGCTGTGTTTTTGGTAAACAGTCGCCATGGAAACTTTCGCTGCGTCCCATCTCGCGCTCCGCGCGAGAAAATCCCAAATTACAAACTCTCCGCCAGAGCGGACCAGCCACGGGCTGGCAAATACCAAGTAAATTACAAATTCCAGCTACTGAAATTCCAAACTGTTTTGAATTTTGGAATTTCCAGTTTTGGAGCTTATTTGTTATTTGGTACTTGGTGCTTGGAATTTCCTTGTGCGAAGCACAAGACAGGAAAGGCATCTAGCAAACGTACGCCTAGCTTTTTTGCCGAGTTCCTTAGGGAACAATCACCCATTGGCCTTAGGCTTCTCGCCTTGTCCACCTGTGTTGGTTTTGGTACGGGGTCATTGCGCGTAATCTTAGGGACTTTTCTCGGGAGCATGCTCGGTTGACTTCACCCCGCAAAGCGGGGCTTGGCCGCTTTCCTTGGGTTTGCAATAAAATGCAGCGCGCCGGATTTGCCAAACGCACACCCTAAGTAACGGACACCAATCCAATAAGATGCTCAACCTACTATACTTCGTCATCCCATCGACTCGCAATGACAGACTGGAATATTAACCAGTTATCCTTCGCCTTCGCCTTTCGGCATCGGTTTAGGGCCGCCTAACCCTGGAACGATGGTCGTTGTCCAGGAATCCTTAGACTTTCGGCCTCCCGATATTTCATCGGGATTGCAGGTTACTCATGCCAACATTTTCTCTTCTGCACACTCCAGAGTTCCTCACGGATACTCCTTCGCTGCGTGCAAAATGCTCTCCTACCACACCTCGCGCTCTGCGCGAGGAAATCCTAAATCCGAAATCCTAAATCCGAAACAAATTCAAAATCATAAATCTCAAAATTCAAAACAAATTTAAAGATGTTTAGAATTTAAAAATTTAGATATTGTTTAGAATTTAGAATTTCGTGCTTCGAATTTCCTTGTGCAAAGCACAAGGCATCTCTGTCTTCGGTATATGACTTAGCCCCGTTACATTTTCGGCGCAACCAACCAAACCTCGCTGCTCTGCAGCGGAATGCCGATTTATGCTGATTTTAACTGATTTATACGGATAATTCTATCCGCATTTATCAGCGGCGACACGAAAGTGTCGTATCAGCATCAATCCGCATACCGATGCAAAGCATCGGGGATATGGTAGTGAGTTGTTACACACTCTTTAAAGGATGGCTACTTCTGAGCCAACCTCCTACCTGTCATCGGTTGATCACTACCTTTCACACTGAGTCATAATTGAGGGACCTTAGACGAGAGTCTGAGTTCTTGCTCTTTTGACTGTGAAGCTTAGCCCCCACAGTCTGACTGCCCATCAACGGTTCCGCCATTCGGAGTTTAACTGAGGCAGTGAGATTGCTCCCTATCTGTCTCAACTAGTGCTCTACCTGCGAAACCGATTTAGACGGACGCTAGTCGAAAAACTATTTCGGAGAGAACCAGCTATTCCCAATCGCGTTAAGCTTTTCACTTCCACCCCCAGGTCATCCCAAAGTGTTGAACGGCTTACGGGTTCGGACCTCCCCTTGTATTTCTACAAAGCTCATCCTGCCCAGGGGTAGCTCGATTGGCTTCGGGTCGTTAGCCGCCGCTTTGTACATATGCCGCTACGTAGAGAGACATATATACCACGCGTTATTCACACTCGCTTTCGCTTTACCTCCTCCCGCTGAACGGGATTAGATGAAGCGGCGACAAACACTCGTTGGCTCATTCTTCAATAGGCACCACATCACCCGTGCTCCGCACGAGAAAATCCTAAATTCTTCAGCCAGAGGCTGATCCGCCTTCGGCGGAAAATCCGAAATCCTAAACAATATTTAAATTCAAATATCTAAACCAAAAGCTGTTTTGAATTTATGATTTTGAATTTGTTTCGGATTTCGTGCTTCGTGCTTAGAATTTCCTTGTGCGAAGCACAAGAGCTCTGTGTCCTTGTAAGCATAGTGGTTTCAGGTACTATTTCACTCCCCTCACCGGGGTACTTTTCACCTTTCCCTCACGGTACTAGTTCACTATCGGTGTTGAAGAGTATTTAGCCTTGGCAGTATAGTTCTGCCTGATTCTCCCGACTTTTTCATGTGTCGGGATACTAGGGAATTGTACTCACGCGTCGTGTTAGTTTCAAATACACGGCTATCACGTTCTCTGGCCAACCTTTCCAGGTTGTTCTTCTACCAATAAACGCATGAATATATACAACCCCGCAACCCCATATCGTGCGCTTGCGCGCACAATATAGTTTTGGCTGTTCCCAGTTCGCTCGCCACTACTACGGGAATACCGCTCGCATCCGCTCGCTAACACGATACCAATATACGAATTAATACGAATGATACTAATGGATACGAATTCGTATTATTTGTATCATGGGTACGCATCAGTATATTAGTATCGCATTAGCGAGACGAAGTTGAGCGCTTGTTTTCTTTTCCTCTCGGTACTGAAATGTTTTACTTCCCGAGGTACGCTCCTCGCGTTCTGCTCAAAATCCTAAATTCGAAATCCTAAATCCTAAACAATATCTAAATTCCAATTCTTTAAACTCTAAACACGTTTGAGATATTAGAATTTGGAATTTGTTTAGAAATTAGAAACCGGGATTTAGTACTTAAAGCAAAACGTGAGGTATGAGCGTTTTGCGCTCATAGGTTTCCCCATTCGGACATCTCCGGATCAAAGCCCGCTAGACGGCTCCCCGAAGCTTTTCGCAGTCATACCACGTCCTTCATCGCCTCTTCAACCCAAGGCATCCACCACTTGCTCTTATTTTAATGCGAATGCCTATTTCGGTACAAAATATTCGCACCAAAATAGACAAAACTAAAATTCTGCGGTTGTCCGAGTAGTAGAATTTCAATAGCCTTACGGCATACAAAAATTGAAATCCACTACCCGATTTTCCAGTAGTGTAATTCGATTTTTCTCGCCCAGTTTTACTGGGCTATCGAATTTCTACTACTGGAGATATCTTGAGTAATCTTCAATTGTCAATGATCTTTGAAACGGTTTGCTATATGCTTTTGTATATAGCGCGCGCGTTCCAAGGTATGAAAAAACCGCTTTTGAAAGCGGCGTCCAAACAAAGAATTGCCTTTATCAGGTTGTTGCCGCTTTTCGTAAAATTAATTGCTTTTCCATACGCAAGGAAAGTATAGCAAAAAACAAGGAAATGTCAATACCACACGGCATTGAACACCGTAAAACGGAGTTTTGCTCGGGGTCAACGAGTCAGACAAGATTCATCGATTCTTCCATATCCTGCAATTTTCCACCCTCCAAGCCACGATGCGGTATTTAAATCCTCAAACGCTACCTTCCCTATATTCTTTTTTGCATGGAAAATAATTGGCAACTTTCCTTGTTGCGGTTCGTATACTAAGGCAACATGGTTTATGGTTCGGCTCCGCTCACCACAGGTGGTTCGGCTCCGCTCACCACAGGTGGTTCGGCTCCGCTCACCACAGGTGGTGGTTTCGCATTTTTTGGTAAAAAATACCAAATCAGTTTTTTGAATATCGCTTTGTTCAATCGGCTCGCATACCATTGCTTGCCACATAGCTTTGCGCGGAAGCCAGATGTTTTTTGTTTCAAACACCACGCGCTGGACCAAGCCCGAACAATCAAACCCGTGCCCGCGCGATTTTCCGCCAAGCGTATAAGGAACTCCTTCAAGTTCAGAACATGCTTTTTTAAAATCAGATACAATCATTGAACGCAAAAATTGTTTATGCTGTAATACGCGCAAACCCGATATATTCTCAAACCATCCTAAAATCCGCGGAGCGTGAAATCCAAAACTATGATACGCGACTGCGGCATACTGCGAAAACCCTTTTGGCTGAAATACACGAACCAGCTCGTCGCGAATCAATTCATTATTCGTATTTACTGGCAAAACAGATTCAAGTTTTTCATCTGTAATCGCTTCGTATTCTTGCCGTGACGGCATGTTCAATATAAATTTTGAATCATGCATAACGGCATAAAAATCACCAATCCGTTCGTCGCGTTCAAATGAAATAATAGTCCCGTCATACTTGGTTTCTGGCGCATTTACGATGTCTCGCGCAACTTGTGCGAGTTTTTCCGCCATAAACACCAAAAGCTTCTCTCCTGATTTTGTGGTTCGGCTCCGCTCACCACAGGTGGTTCGGCTCCGCTCACCACAGGTGGTCATTTCTTGAAACCAAAAAAATTCGCCATAGCGATGGCGTTGTTTATTAAAAAATAACTGCAATGCAGCGGGGAAATCCGTCATATCTATTTTAAAATCCCTGGTTAGCCCCAACTTCGGTTGGCGGAATCAAACTCTCATCAGTTGGCAATGCGAATGAAAACACTGAGCCGCGGCCTTGCGTTGACGTTGCCCATATATCACCGCCGTGACGCTTCACGATATTTTTTGAAATATACAATCCCAAACCAGACCCGGCAGCTTCTTTTTTTAATGTTTCTTCTGACCGATAAAATTTGGTAAACAGCAGTTTCATATCGTCTTGCGGAACGCCGATGCCCGTGTCTTCAATTGAAATTTTTACATACGGCTTATCAGGCATTAATTCAATGCGCACGCGCACTTCGCCGTTTTGCACATTATATTTGATGGCATTATCAATCAAGTTCTGAAGCACGAGTGTTATTTTGGAAGCGTCAAATGTCAATTGCGGAATGTGTTGGTCCGGCGGAAAAAATAGCAATTTAACTTCGTGCTGCTGGGCGCTTTGCGTATACGTTTCCATTACGCTTTGCGCAAGCTCCACGATATCGCCTTTTGCCATGCGGTACCCGAATTTTCCTTCTTCAAGTTTTGAAACGTCAAGCAGGTTTTCAACCGTACTAGCCAAACGCTCCACCATATGGTATGTTTGCTCCGCGACCTTGCTTTGTTCTTCGGTTAGCGGTCCCACATCGCCTTTATATAAAGCCTCGATTCCCCATTTAATGCCCGAAAGCGGCGTACGCAACTGATGCGCGGCTATCGTGATGAATTCCGATTTGCTCTGAAGTAATTGGATTTCGCGCGACCGGTCGCGGATAATTTTCATAAATCCCAACAATTTTTTGTTTTCATCAAATATCTGCGTTGTGGTAACCTCAACATGCAATTCCCTTGGCTCGGAAAATGACACCTCAACAATCTGCGGATATGACGCGGTTGTTGTTTTTTTGACAACCGTTGGCGCAAGCGAAGGAAAAATAATTTGCGCAAACACGCGGTAATATTCTTGCGAAACCCACTCCGGCGTTACAACCTGTCCCACGACTTCTTGCGCGCGAACACCGCAAATAGCTTCAGCAGCGCTGTTCAGCGATGTAATTTTAAAATTCTGGTCATACGCAATAATCCCCTCGGACAATGCATGAATCATGGCTGCGTTTTGGTTGCGTTCAATATCAAATGCGAACCTTGTTTTGGCAAGCGTCAACGAGTACATAAACAACCACACTAAAAACGCAACGGAAAAAAACGTAAACGCGATGGCAAACCAAAGCGGCAACCTCACAAACCATGCAACTGCTTCAATAACTACAAATGCCAAAAATACTTTGACTGGTGTCATTTCTTTTAACCGGAAATAAGCAAAAAACTGATTCATGAATAGATGCGATGTTTTATATTATCGTTTTATACTTTGAATTACGAAATTCCAAATAACAAATTCTCCGCCAGAGCGGACCAGCCTCGGGCTGGCAAATCACAAATAAATTCCAAATTCCAATAACCAAAATTCTAAACAATGATACTTAACGTTTTGATTATTTAAATTTTGGTCATTGGTGCTTATTTGTTATTTGATGCTTGTAATTTGGTGCTTACCTTGAATTACATCTTGTAATTCAAGATTATATATTATCGCACTGTTTAAAGCAAAGCACAACGCGCTATATCCGAACTTCTTTTTGCAGTCATGCAATCCCTTAACATGCTTTGGATTAATTGGCTGCTCTTACGCTCTCACCTCTTTGATAAGCCAATCAATCGGACTTTGTTTATGCCGCCACCATAAATCCTCCCAAATGTAATGCATGGCAAGCTGTTTATATGGTTTATATTTCCCAAAAAACTTTAAGAGTTTTTCTTCCGGCGCCGGGTTTTCTGTACCGGTGTTAAAAATCTTTTTTGACAGAATTTTCCTTTCCCATAAAGGTACATGTTCTAAAAAATCAAAATTATGGAAAATATCAGGCATGAGATAACTGACAGATTGAGGCCCGACGCCGTAAAGAGAAAGCAAGATTTTCTTTTGTTCTGTTGGGAGTTTCTGACGCAACTCCATTTCATCGATTTCATTTTTAGCAAAGGGCAGGGAAATTCTGAGCAGATTTTTGGCGCGATAGCCGACTTTCAGTTTTCGCAAATCTTGTTCCGGAACTTTAGCTAATTTTTCCGCAGGCCAAAGGCAATAAAGTTTTTTGCTGCCAAATTCCAGGAGTTTGCCGTATTTTTCAAATAAATTCTGCATCATTTGAATTGAGCGCCGAACAGGAGCGTTTTGCAACATAATAGTAATCACCAAGAAATCATAAAGAGAGCCGTGGGTCATTGGCCTCATACCTTTGAGGTTTTTAATTGCCGGTCCTAAAATCTTATCGGTTTTGAAGCGTTCAATAAAATCCTTAGAGTTTAAATGAAGGTTAAACCTCCAGATGATTTCTTGTTTAATATTTTCTAAAAATTCTTTTGAAAGCCCTGTTTGAGAAAAAACGTGTAAATGAACCTTCGGTTTGGCAATGGTTCCCTTGTTCTCAATAATTAGTCCTAATGGCCTTCTTCTCCATAAAGCTGTTTGCCATCTTTTGCCAGGCTGCCAAAAACTGTCTGGTGTTGGGAAATGCGCAGGCTTGAAAACTGTGGCGTCAAAATTAAAAGGGGACGTCGGTATGATAACAACCGTTTGTTTAACCTTTAATTTGACTGGTTGCATAGTTTATCCCATTGCCATTGTTGGAAAACCGCCAAGTCCCCTTAAGAAACAGATTTCGCTGACGTGATAATGGGTGTGGGTAATTGATTGAAACAAAGCAAGTTCTCCGGTGAGAACCTGACCCCATTCGGTTTGAATTTCTTTTTGAAAATCTTCCGGCGTTAGCTTTTCCCACAACTCAACAGTTTTTTGAAATGTTTCTGCGATTCTCTTTTGGGCTTCTCTAACGGTTTTTACTGGCTTCTTGTATAAGTTTGGTGGCAAATCTTCTCCCATTACCAATTTTTTTGTATAAAAGCCGTATTGGGTGTCCATGGCATGGTCAAGCATTTGGGCAATACTTCTTTGTTTGATTTGCGTATACTGGTAAGCAAATTGTTTCTGCGTTAAATCCTCAATAACCGCTGACATTGCTTGCCAAGTATCGCTATTCCCCAAGAGCAAAGTTCTTAATGGATAATTGTATTTTTCAAAATCGATTTTAGGCAATTTCATTTTAGTTCGTTTAATATCCTTTTAATTTAATCCCGACCTTTTATCCCTTCAGCCAGAAGATCATGAGCTGTGTCCATGGATGAATGGCGTTTCGGGATTGTTGCCCGTGAGGCTCCATTCACTGAACATACGATTATTTTATAAAATCTCTTATCCTTTTCGCTGGTCAACTAACCCACCTATATAATTGGCTCTATACAGTTGTGTTTTATTTTTATAAATTGATTCTTGGCCAGAAAAGCCATCAATGGTGCCTTCCCATTGATTCGTGTAGCGAAACGGTTTTTCCGCTAATGATTTCGGACCGCGATACGGAGCGTTTTTTGGCATACGCGACAATGCTTTTTGCAAAAACGGATAAATTTCTTTGGGGTTAATTCTTTTTTTCACCCGACCGTAATATACCATAATCCAAAACGGCTTGGTTTTATAAAAAACCACTTCGCGCCCACCATACGGCTCACCTCCGAAAAAACTGTCGTGCATTTTCCAATTGCCTGATTTGAAAACAATGGTGGTTGACTTGTCTTTTTCTTTTATCCACTTTTTGGAATTACCAGAAGCATAACCTGCTTGATTCGCTTTTAATAAAAAGACACAAAGCTGTTTTATGTTCATGCCAATATAAAATTTAATTTCGCCTACTAACCTATTATAGTATTGTTCCCTTATTACAGCAACGTTCCTTGGCTTGCGGCATCCAGCCGTTTAAGCAATGAAACAAATCCGCGCTTGATAAGAAATTCTTTTGTCGCCTGGGTAGGCTGTGTTTTTGCTGCGCATGCGGCACCACCAATATCAATAGGCGCATCCGCGCGAATGGTTGCCAAATATTTTGCCTGAAGTGCGGTTGCCCTGCCTATAAGCAGTTTTTCAGCAATTGCTTTTGTCACGGGTTTTTCATACGCTTGCGCATCTGTACTGTCCAAATATGCGTACATTTTTTCAATTGTTCCAAATTTTTGTACCAGCGCCTGCGCTGTTTTTGGCCCAATACCCCTGACTCCGGGAAAATTATCAGACGCGTCGCCTGCCAATGCTTTATAATCAGGCATAAATTGCTGATGAAAACCCAAATACGCCTGGCATGTTTTCTCGTCGTATTCAACAATATCCGTAATGCCTTTGCGCATTATCATAGCGGTTACGTTATCCGATACCAACTGCAATGAATCGCGGTCGGCAGTCACGATGCGAATGCGCGCATCTGATTGCCCGCGCAAACGAGACACGAGTGTTCCGATAATGTCGTCTCCTTCAAATCCGGACGCGGCAAGTACCGGAATATCCCATGTGCGCAAAAATTCCTTGATTGGTTCAATTTGAGAACGAAAATCATCCGCCATCTCGGGCCTGTTTGTGTGATACGCTTCAAATTCATGCTCGCGAAACGTTGGCCCTTTGGTATCAAACGCGGCATAGATGCAATCAGGCCGCTGCTCGCGAAACAATTTTATTAATATGGAGCAAAATCCGTACACCGCGCCCGTGGGGTTGCCATTCAAATCAGTAAGCGCAGGCAAGGCATGGTACACGCGATGAATTAACGAAAATGAATCCAGAATAATAATGGTCATGGAAATAAAAATGTTATCTTACGTTTGTTCTTGCTGATATGCGAAAATGTGATGCGGATTGACGCTATGGGCATAATCGCTTTCACACGGTCTGCCCATTCAAGGCATATGATATGGTTTGAATCTTTTTTTAAATCTGAAAATCCTAAATCTAGAAGGTCGCGCGACCCAATACGCCAGCAATCAATATGCGTCAATTTGCCCGCATGCCCTTTGAAATAGAATGGGAACGTGCGTATAAGCATAAACGTCGGGCTAATAATACGCCGATTTATATGAAGTCCTTGCGCGACTCCCTGCATAAATGTGGTCTTGCCAGCACCCAGATTTCCTTCAAGGCCGCATACGCATGCGCGCGGAAACGGCATACGCGAAACAAGCGCGCGTGCAAAAAGCGCTCCGATACGCCGTGTTGCTGATGCAGACGACGTGATAAAAAAAACCGATTGCATATTCTTATCATACACGAGAACATGGGTTCGAAAAAGACGTTTAAAATGGTGGAAAATACATTTCCCACAGGGTATACTAACAATATCGTTATGGCAACAATTTCATCATTCGCGCAGGAACAGCAAGAAGACCTCGCGCAAAAAAAAGCAAAAGAACTCAATCTTCCATATTTGGACATGAAAACAGCAACGCTCAATATCGAAGCGTTGCGCGTTATGCCTGAAGTTCGGGCGCGTCAAGCGCATGCGCTTGTGTTTGACAAAAAAACGCGCGAGTTCAGCATCGCTTCACCCCGTCCGGATTCGCCTGAAGTTCAGGATTTAGTCAAAGAAATCAAAAAATTCGGAACCGTGCACATATATGTTGTTTCCGAACAGGGATTTGAACAATTTTTGCAAAATTACCAATTTATTCCCGCGACGCGCGAAGCGATCGTGGGAAGCGTGACAATCGGCGACAAATATGTCCAGACCTGCAGCGACCAGCAAGATATAAAAACATTTTTGGAGTCTCATTTCACCAGCGAATTTGACACGAGCGAAATGCTTGTATGGATTTTAGCATATGGCCTTGCCAGCAACGCGTCGGACTTACACATTGAACCAACCCCGAACGCCGTGACGCTCCGATACCGCATTGATGGGGTTCTGTACCCGATTGCTAACCTCCCGAAAAATCTTGAAAACAAAATCATTGACCGTGTCAAACTCTTGTCCAAAATCAACCTCAATATCAAAAATATTCCGCAAGATGGAAGATTCTCCATTCGGCGCGGCGCATACGAAATGGAGATGCGCGTTTCAACCATCCCTGGACCTGACGGAGAAAACATCGTGATGCGATTTTTAAATCCCAACACCATCGGTCTCGGGCTTGAGGAATTGGGATTGCGCGAGTATGACAAAAAAATCATTGAGCAAGAACTGAAAAAACCAAATGGGCTCATTTTAGCAGTGGGGCCGACCGGGTCTGGAAAAACAACAACGCTGTACGCTTGTTTGAAAAAAGTAAGTACCAAGGAAAACAAAGCTATTACGCTTGAGGACCCAATTGAATACAAACTTTCGGGGGTTGAGCAAACGCAAATCAATGCCAAAGAAGGGTACACATTTGCTTCTGGGCTACGCGCTATTTTACGCCAGGACCCGGATATTATTTATGTGGGAGAAATCCGCGACCAAGAAACTGCTGAAATCGCCATGCACGCATCCTTGACCGGACACCTTGTTTTCTCCACGCTCCATACCAACGATGCAAGCGGCACCATACCGCGGCTTTTGGATTTTAAAATCAAGCCGGAAATCATCGCGTCAGCGCTCAATCTTATTATTGCCCAACGTCTGGTGCGAAAACTATGCCAGGAATGCGCACAAGAAATTCCTTTTGAAAAACCGTTAAAAACCGTTATTGCAAACATTTTAAAAACGCAAGCTCCATACATTGAAAATCTGGATACGCTTGTTCAAACACAAACTATCAAACAGGCGCGGGGATGCGATGCGTGCGGCAACAAAGGATACAAAGGCCGTATCGGAGTATTTGAACTTATTCACGTCAACGACACCATGCAGGAATGTATCCATGCTTCACCGGACGAACTTAAAATCAAAGACCTTAGCCGCAGCCAAGGCACAATATCACTAATGGCAGATGCGCTTATAAAAGTATTGCAAGGATTAACCGATATTGCAGAAGTTGAAAAGGCGGTTGGGCCAGTGGAATAGTATTGACTGCGCTATAACGACTGTGACACTGACAGACCATTCATTATTTCAAAAACACTCTTCCCGACAATACAAACATTGAGCTGGAAAATAATGAAAATCGCAATAAAGATTTGTCCATCTTACCAGAAGACCACTGGCTTCGTCCGTGGGGCTTCATGCGCTCATAACAATGCGCAATGAGTTAAACAGAAATCACCCCTTGAAGGGGTGATTTCTGTTTGGCAAGAATTTCCACCATTCAAGAATGATGGGCGGGCCCTGTAGTAGAAATGCGACAGAATTTTATGCCGTATTTCTGGTTTTATTTTATACAAATTTCAAACTGTTTTGAACATTAGAATTTAGAATTTGGTGCTTGTTTGAAATTTGGTGCTTGGGATTTGGTGCTTTTCTTATATCAATTTACCAAGTTGTATACGTAACATGCATGGAATTCTTTTGTTAAGGCAGTCGCATTTTCACTACGGGGCAGGCCCTGTAGTAGATTTTTAATTTTTAACAGTAAAAATCACTACGGGGGGGACCTCGTAATAAATCTGCGACAGATTTTATACAGTTTTTTGCGCATGGCTCTGTCGCAGAATCACTACGGGGCAGGCATATCGAGGCAAACGTTCTACAATGAGTCACCGCAGAAACAAGGAAAATAAGATACGCGCGCTCCAGCCAAAACCAAAGCGCCGATACCTTTTCTTTTCCCAACACCTCCCCTTAACGAATAGCTAAAGGAAGGGGTTGCCTCGAAATGTCTAAGCAGTGATTGTATCAAACAAGAAAACTTTGTCAAGTCCGTGTCAAATTTTCGTATTAAGAGGAAAATTGAGTGTTTTATGAGTATTTTGCTTGGAAAAAACCACAGGTTATCCCCAATTTCGCCTATACGAATAAATATGGTAGAACATGTACAGATAACAATACCAACAAAACCGCGCAGTATATGCGAAAAAAATAACGAGCAACACAAATTTGCCAAACTACACAATTTGTTTTGAAGTTTTACCAAACAGCAAAGGAGATGCTATACTGAACATATGGAACAAGCAATTTCTAAAAATGAAAATATTGATGACACCGTATTAGACAATGCGCTGCGGCCAAAATCATGGAAAGAGTTTATCGGGCAAGATGCTGTCAAACGCGCATTGCAAATTCTGCTTCAATCCGCACAAAAACAGCATAAAGCGTGCGACCACATTTTGTTTTCCGGACCATCCGGCGTTGGAAAAACAACGCTTGCGTATCTTATTGCCCGCGAACTGGGCGCAAAAATTACCGTCACATCAGGTCCCGCGATTCAAAAATCAGGCGACGTAGCCGCGCTTTTGAGCAACTTGGAACAGGGAGAAATTTTGTTCATTGACGAAGCCCACCGATTAAACAAACATATTGAAGAAATGCTGTATCCGGCAATGGAATCGCGGACGCTCCATCTCATCATTGGCAAAGGCATATCCGCGCGATCGCTGGAGCTTAAGCTTCCTTCGTTTACGCTTATCGCGGCAACAACCAGACCGAGTTTGCTTTCCAATCCGCTGCGCAACAGATTCGGGTCAATCAATCATTTGGATTATTACGAAACCAACCATATGGAGCAAATTCTCAAGCGCTCGAGCGACATTTTGCATATTGCCATTGACTCTGACGCTATTTCTGCTTTGGCGTATGCAAGCAGGGCAACTCCCCGCATTGCAAACCGATTATTGAAACGCACATGGGACCTTGCCATTGTAGAGAACAAACCAACTATTTCCTTTCCTGTAGTCAAGGAGTCGCTTGAAATCCTTAATATTGATTCCATAGGGCTTGAAAATATTGACCGCAAACTTCTTCATGTGCTTGTACACACATTTAACGGCGGGCCTGTTGGGGTACAATCGCTTGCCGCGACCTTAAACGAAGAACGTGAAACCATTGAATCAATTCACGAACCGTATCTTATCCGCCTCGGGCTTATTGAACGCACAGGAAGGGGCAGAATCGCAACGCCCGAAACATACCGGTATTTGAATATGAACCCGTCCGCGCAGGTCCCCGCCCGCTTCGACTCGCGAAACAAGTCGGGCAAGTCGCAAAGCAAGTCGGGTATGCCTGCGCAGTCGGGAAAAACAAAACCATGAAACGCGCATTCGCCATTGTTATTGTTGTTTTGTGCAGCTGGGGCACATACGCAGGTATTGCTCGTGTATATGCCGCAACGCAAACCCTACCCGCAGTTACTGCAACGTTGCAGGCGGGGCTGCGCATAAACGAAATTATGTACAATCCCCCGGGAGAAATTGCCGGAGGAAAAAATTTGGAATGGGTGGAGCTATACAATCAGAGTCAAATAAGCATTACGATTATAGGCGGGGTTCAAGAAAACGCATGGACGATTTCAGACAGCGCGGGGACGCATTATTTTGCCAAAACGCCATACCAAGGATCCATGTCCGTCATGCAAAACTCGTATGCAATCATTGCCGGAGACGCGCGCGCATTCAAAGACAGATATCCATTGTTTCAAGGGACTATCATTGATGTCGGTATTCGTCTTCGCAACGACCAGGATGTACTGCAACTGCATGACGGAACTGGCAAAATAATAAGTCAAGTGTTCTGGTCAAACACATGGGGGGCAGCTGGAAATGGAAAAACGCTTGAATATTCAACAGCGGACAAAGCATTCCGTGAAGGATTGCGGCCCGATGGAAGTCCGGGATTGGAAAACTCCGTGGAAGGACTTTCTCTTCCCCCTATTCCATCGATAAATCCGGGGGTAACTGCTCAACCAACGCCTTTTTCCAACCCGCAACCGCAAACGCAGAAAAAAACAGAACTTACCATCAATGAGCTTTTTACATCCCCGGAAAATAAAGGAACTCAATGGATTGAAATTAAAAACGACGGAACGACAATTGCCAATCTGGCAAATTGGCAAATAATCATTGCCTCATTCAAAAAACCGATTCAACTTTCGGGCACCCTGCTTCCGCTTTCCTACAAAATCATTGACAGTCGCGATTACAACTTCATCATCAACAAACAAGGTGACACAATCGCACTGGTTGACCCGACCGGACTGAAGACATTTGAAGTTACCTACGCAAGCGCGATACCATCAGACTGGTCTGCAAGCCGATTCGGCAGAAGCGAATGGAAACTGTCCAGCAACCCAACGCCAGGCACAGACAACATATTCGCGCTTAAAGAAACAACCAAGCAAGAAACAATTGCAGAAGTTATTCCGCCATTTTCCCTTGCTGCTTCATATCAACCAACATACAATCCTTCATGGAAGCAAAGAATATATGCGTTTTTTGGACAGCCGAAAACAATTGTGTGGGGCACAGGATATGGAATCTTGGCAGCATATATTTTCCTTGTCGCCAAAAGGAAATATACTTTTTAAATTCTTACATGTCTGGACATTCCAAGTGGGCAAAACTGAAACATACAAAGGGGGCCACGGATGCAAAAAAATCCAAGATATTTTCCCGTTTGGCAAATCTTATCACCATTGCCGCACGCAAAGGAAAAAGCGGAGACCCGAAAATGAACTTTATCCTACGCGACGCAATTGCAAAGGCGCGACAGGAAAATATGCCGCAGGAAAACATCAACCGAGCTATCAAGCGCGGCACAGGGGGAACCGAAACTGTGACACTTGAAGAAACCGTATGTGAGGCGTATGGCCCCGGAGGCATTGCGTTGCTTATACACGCAGTTACGGATAATAAAAACAGGACACGCGGAGAAATACAAAATGTTCTAAACAAAAACGAAGGCAGGCTCGGAGAAAATGGATCGGTGCTCTGGATGTTCGTTGAAACCGGAAAAATCATTTTCCCAAAAGCGCGGTGGGCGGCTCATCCAGAGCTGGAACTTGAAATAATTGATGCGGGCGCTGAAGACATCCGGCATGATGACGAAACAACATATATCTACGCTCCAAAACAGCTCACCGAAACAATCCGATTAGTATTGGAACGCGCGGGCATTGAACCGCAAACAACTATTGATTACATCGCAAAAAGCCCGGTGGTTATTTTTGATGAAATGAAAAAAACAAAAATCCAGCGCCTTTTGGAAAACTTATTTGACCTTGACGATGTTGAACAAGTATACACAAATGCTGAGTTTTAAAAACAATCCGATTATTTTAGGCATAGATCCCGGATTCAAGAGGATCGGTTACGGGATGATTAGAAAATCAAGAAGCGGATTTTCGTTTTTGGATACAGGGATGCTGCGCACCACGGGAACAAAAACCCAAATCGCTTTAACGGTAAGTGAAAAACTCGACGCGCTTATCCATACATACCAACCTGATGTATTCGCAATTGAAAAAATCTATTTCGGCAGGAACATCACGAGCGTGCTGACCGTAAGCGAACTCAAAGGTGTGTTGCTTTTGGGGGCGGAAAAAAATGGCATCCCCATAGTAGAACTTACGCCGCTTGAAGTAAAAAGTATGGTATGCGGCTATGGAAAAGCGGACAAACTCGCGGTGCGGAAAATCATCTTATATACCATGAATATCCCAAAGTCAGTCAAATCAAAGGATGCAATTGATGCGCTTGCCATCGCGCTCGCGGGATATTACAAATATACACAGGGGCGCTATGCCCAGTAGTAGAATTTCGACAGCTTCCCGATGTTTCCCAAAATTATAAACTACCCTGAAAGCATCTATAATTCTTGCGAACACCCCTACCGCTATTGGGTTTAAAGCAAAACATTGTCGAAATTTCACTACGGGGTATGCACAATTGACAAACGAATAATGTTTGACCATAATGTGAAAACGCGGCACAAAACGCGTTACTAATTATCAACAAATATTTATATGCGCACAACAACAAACGCACAAACAACCGTTCACATATTGCATATGGCAATAATGAACGAAGACGAAGCAAAGGAAATTGATACGGATTCGGATAGAGGTGAAAACGAAGATGAAATAGAAGAAGATGGAGAAACGAAAAAATCTAAAAAAACTTCGTCGCCTGACACAGAAGATGGAGATGAGGAAACGCAAGACGATTGGGCGTTACCCGACTTGGATAACGGAGGCATCTCCATTGACCCATTCGGAAACGAAAAACCCGAAGAAGATGAAAACGAAGATCTGATTAACGAATTGTGAAGTTTCGTGTCCACATTGGGCCGTGAAGCCCCCACACCTATACATTAGGTGTGGGGGCTTGCCTTCTCATTAACATAAAAAGTCCTTCAGCCAGAGGCTGATCCGCCTATGGCGGAAAATTCTAAGCACTAATGTTCTTGTCTTCGCAAGAACTTAGTTCTTGCGAAGACTTTAATGTTCCAAATTCAAAACTGTTTTGTATTTTGAAAATTGGAATTTGTTCAAGATTCAAGATTCAAGATTTGAAGCGAAGCCCGTGGTTTTCTGGTGCGAGGGAGAAATTCAAAAAACCACGCCCTTTTGGTATTGGGTAATCTGAATTTCTGACCAAAAGGGCGGGGGGTATGCGTTATGTAATCTCAATAATACCGTACTCGCGTTTTCCTTTTCGGATAACGTGGTATGTGCCGAACAACACCGTATCTTGCGCTCCATTTTGGGCAATAAGACGCTTGCTCTCGCTTTTTGAACAAGACAATCCAAGTGTTACGAGCGCGTCTTCTAAAGAAAATGTATTGGAGCTTGAAATAGTCGCATACGGCAACGCCTGTTTGACAAATGAAATATCAGCAAGAGTTAATTGTTTCACATTTTGTTCAAACAATATGGATGTAATGGTTTGCGCGCGGTTCGCGATTATTTTCCCGTGAACAAACGCAGTTAATTCGTATGCGAGCTCTTTTTGCAGCAAGCGCGAACCTCGGTCTGTATTCCATAATTGTTCAATGCGTTCAATTTCGTTTTTTGATTTGAATGAAAAATACCGCAAAAGCATCGGCGCCATATCATCATCGCAGTTGATAAAAAACTGGTAAAACTTGAACGGATGGGTTTTTGCAGGGTCAAGCCACACGGATTCTCCTTCTTCGGTTTTGCCGAACTTTTTCCCTGTTACAGGATTCACAATTAATGGCCATGATAATGCATATGCCTGCTTTCCGAGGCGCTTGCGAATCAGTTCAACGCCCTGAACCATATTACCCCATTGGTCAGACCCGGCAATTTGAACCGTACATTTATATTTTTCAAACAAAACCAAAAAATCGTATGCCTGAAGCAATTGGTATGAAAATTCCGCAAATGACATACCTTGTTCGCGTTCCAGACGAGTTTTCACTGACTCCTTTTCAAGCATGGTGTTAATGGGAAAATACTTCCCAACTTCGCGCTGAAACTCAATAAATCCGATTTTCGTAAGCCAATCAGCGTTATCAACTACACGCACTTCAGGCGGCTTTCCAGGCAATAATTGCAACAGCTGTTTGGTAAGCATGCGGCGATTGCGCGCAATTATTTGTTTTGACAGCAACGGCCGTTCGGCGTCTTTTCCGCTCGGGTCGCCGATAAGCGTAGTTCCACCAGCAGGCATAGGAATCACGCGCATGCCGTAATTCAGCGCCCTGCGGAGTACCACAACGCCCAACAAATGTCCGATATGCAAGCTTTCTCCTGTCAAATCAAACCCCCAATACATCGTAGTCCCGGGCTGCAATGCCCGTTCAATACCATTCGTTTTTTGGTACACCAGGCCGCGCCATGCCAAATCTTGTAAAAAAGTTTGGTGATGATTGTTATTCATAGTGTGTATATGCGTATATAATGTTTTTTTATTTTCCAAGAAATAATGCGCTAAATCGCAATGCCTGCTCGACGTTTGTCAATGCAAAGTTTTCATTTGCCGCATGCATAGCGCAATCCTCGTTTGCAAGCGGCACCAATACGCTCGGGATTTTTAAAGCTTTTTCAAAACTATTTACCATAGGAAGACCTCCTCCGACATATTTATAGATCGGCGTGCTTCCATACGCAACTTCAAGCACTTTTTGGGCGCGCTCAACGTATTTATTTTTCGTATCAATCTTTGAGGCGTTGTACGGGGTTTTAAACTCGAAAGTAAAATCAACGTATGCGGGTAGAATCGAGCGCACATATTTTTCAAATGCTTTAGCAATTTTTGTTGGGTTCTGGCGCGCAACCAGTCGAAAATTGATTTTTGCCGTTGCAGTTGCCGGGATACCATTTCGGAATCCTTGCCCCATGTATCCACCAACAATGGTTGTAACTTCAATAGCGGGCAATAATCCAACCTGCGTGTAAAAATCAATACCTGGCTCTGTAAGCAATATTTTTGCACCGCTGATACGTTTATGTTCTTCAAGAGAAAACGGAATCGCTTGATTAGCTTTTTTCACATCATCAGAAACCGAGTCAACATCGTCGTAAAATCCCGGAACCACAATGCGATTGTTCGCGTCATATAAATCCGCGCACACTTTACTTAATTCATGAATAGCATTCGGTACGCTGTGTCCATAAAGTCCTGAATGCAGGTCGGTTGTTGACGTTTTAACTGTCAAAACGCTATTCAATCCGCCCCGAAATCCGACTTCGATATTCGGCTTCCCCCCAGAAATTTCTCCGTCCGATATCAATACAAAATCAGCTGCAAGCAAAGCGCTGTTGCTGGCAATAAACTGTTCAAGTAACGGTGAACCAGTTTCTTCATTGCCTTCGATCATAAATTTGACATTATATCCAAGTGTTTTACTTTTTATGTGTTCGAATACATTAACCATATGTACTAACACCTGGCCTTTGTTATCAATCGCGCCGCGCCCAACGAGCCGCCTGTTCATCTCGGTCAACGTAAACGGGTCGCTTGCCCATCCTTCGTCAACTTTTGCAGGTTGCACATCGTAGTGCCCATAAATCAAAACAGTTTCTAGTGCTGGGTCATAGACGAATGATGCGATGACTAAGGGATTATCATATCCTGTAATGATCCGTACAGAAAAACCGTTCTGTCCAAATACGCGTTGCAGCCATGCAACGGTTTTCTGAATTTCTGGCTGAAACTGCGTGTCTGTTGACACGCTTTGAAACGCGACAAAATCTTTCAAAAGTTGTTTGTATTGTTCAATCATTGCCATATATGTGAATTATCCATTTAATACACCAAGATTCCTCGGCACAAATACGCCATTGCGCTGGATTATCTTACCATCAACAATCACTGCGCCGCCGCCATATGGCTTACGCATCAGAATCGTAATATCCCAGTGAATCGCACTCTCGTTGCCATTAAATAATTTTACAACCTTACCTTTATAACGCTCGTTTTGGTACGACCTGCCAAGCGCAATGTGAAAACTTCCTCCCACTTTTTCATTTAACAGCGGGTTAAACAATCTTTGTTTGAGTCCTGGGTTTGTGCCAAGAGCAACTTCACCAACATACCGCGATCCGGCGTCGGTGTTTAAAATATCCGCAAGATGATTCTCTCCCTTACGCGCGCTGGCTGACACAACTTTCCCGTTTTCAAATACAAGAGAAATATCACGCATACGCTTGCCATTATAGCTATACATGCCTTGTGCAAATACCCTGCCATTTACAGAATTTTTGACTGGCGCGGAAAATACTTCTGCCCCGGGGTAGTTTTTATCAATGGTGGAGTTTGCAAACGTCATGCCTTGAATACTCATGTGTAATTCAGTACGCTTTTGTTTGTCTGTATTGTGCGGGTCAGCAAGCAAATCAAGGGCGCGCCCCTTATCAAGCGTGCTCTTGAGCGTATCTTGCGCTTTTTGGATTGTATTCCATGGCTGGTTGCAGGAATTGAAAAACAATTTGACATACTCTTCGTAACTCATTTTCTCAATTCTCGCCTCTTTTATTGTTGGCCAGTAAATCAAGCACCAGCGCGAATGGTTCACTCGATACTCCATAAGCGCTGGTTGTGCTGCGCTATTCAGTTTATTCACAACTATGCTCGGAATATTTTCCAGCGCAAATGCAGTTTTGGGGGCGCGGATAATAAACGACACATCTGCTTCAAAAAACTTTGCATTATCAAATGAAAAAAACCGGGCAATGTCTTTTTTGCTTTCGTGTTCAACTATCGCTGCGTTTAATTCCCTATCCTGAATCAAATAATACACGCGCGCGCCCTTTGCTACTGACAATTTCGCAAGTTCCAATGCTAATTGTCTACCTCCTGGGTCCATGTGAATCAGCACATTGTCTCCTTTTTTTACTTTTGTGGAGGTATTTACCATATCCCAGGCGATTTTTTCAACCAACTTTGGATTAAAAAATTGGATTTCTTTTGAATATCCTGCAATAAATTTATTCTGCGGCATAAAGATTAGTATAGTAGTTTTAATTATAGTATCACGGATATTGTATTAAGTTTCGGCAAGGGTGAGCTCCCTCGGGCGCTCACCCTTGCCATGGGTTATCGGATTTGAACAATTTCTCCTTTATCATCTCCTTCCGACGGAGGAATGATAAGGGTGCCGTCTGTTTTCCCGCTGTTGCGTTAGTTTCTTGAACTCAATTTATGGTTTGGGATGGGGCTGGTCAAGGTGCAGCCAACCAAAGGGAAATGGCGGGTGGTGAACAGAACCCACCACCTCGGGCTCACTCTCGGCTTGAGGGTTGGAATACGAGCGTGTATCCTTCCCTTGCTTAGGCTGAGGTTTTTGAGATTTTTCCGGGAGTTCAATGTTCAACTTCCCGTGAGCCCCTGGAAACATATCGTCCATTTTTCACCTCCAGTGAAAAATTGTGGTAAAATCGGAGTGAGGGGCGGGCGCTCGAGAGTATTGGCTCGCCCCTCACTATTTACCCGTTAGGGGGCAACTTTACCGAAAGTTGCCGAACATGGCCGCTACCTATTCGTAGTGGTCATAGTCGTGATCGAAATCACGATCCCAGTCGCGGTCTGCGAACATGGCTTTCACCTCCTTTCCTTTTTGTCTCCCACCGATTTTCAGGTGGGGCTTTTTATGAACTTTTATAAATTCACAATAAGCTACACCCAAAAAAAACAAAAATCGGCTCTTTTGTCAGAAAGCCGATTTTCTATATAAAAGAATTGCGTATGTGTTTTTATGTGTAACGAGAAAAATCAGCTTTCTGTGAAAGAATCCAAACAAAATGACGGTAAGACTTACAATTGTCCTGAAAGCTGTTCATAACTTTAGTATGTTCATTATAAGACATGTTTTGGTTTTGTCAAGCGCATGCATAATACCGCCCATTTGCAATGAATATGATTAAAAAACTCCATGAAATTATGGCTTCAAGGAGCGCAACATGTATCTTGCATTATGCAACTCGGTTCTTGTGCTCACCCAACATACTGATAGACACATACCTCTTGGAAAACATCACATTAAATAACGATCGTTACATAATGTAATATCCATTTTTATTGTATTGTGTTTATTTTATTGTAAGAAAAGGTGCGGTACAATACATGTCATACTATCATTTGATTATTTTCTATGCGCCGCAGAGTAACTAATTTCCGCTTATTTAAAAAATCATACATAGTGGCGTTTTTTGCCATTGGTTTTGTGTGTTTTGTCGCCTTAAGCCTTTGGATTGCGTATTTGGTTGTCACACTCCCCAATCCGCAAAATCTCGCTTCGCGCGTGGTCAACCAATCAACAAAGATATGGGACAGAACCGGCAAAGTGCTTTTATATGAAATCCATGGAGAAGAAAAACGCACAGTGATTTCATTTTCCGATATGCCGCAATCCATGAAACAAGCGACACTCGCAGCTGAAGATGCGGAGTTTTATAACCACCCAGCGTTTGACATCAAAAGCATTGCCCGCGCAATACTCAACAATGTGCTGCGCCGCGGACCAATTCAGGGCGGTTCAACTATTACGCAACAGCTTGCAAAAAACTCGTTTTTAACTTCGGAAAAAACCATTGTGCGCAAAATAAAAGAGCTCATTTTGGCAATCCGCCTTGAACAGCAATATACCAAAGATAAAATTTTTGAAATGTATCTGAACCAAATCCCGTACGGGTCAAACGCTTATGGCATTGAAGCTGCAAGCCAAAGTTTTTTTGAAAAACCAGCCAAAGACCTTGATGTGGCAGAATCCGCATTGCTTGCGGCTCTTGCAAACGCCCCATCTCGACTTTCACCATTCGGCAGCCATACGGATGAAATGAAGGCTCGACAAGAATACATCTTGAATAAAATGGCATCGCTGGGATGGATAACCAAACAAGACGCGCAAAACGCGAAAAAAGAAAAACTCGCGTTTGCCAAAGTCAAGCAAAGCATCAAGGCCCCGCATTTTGTATTTTATGTCAGGTCTCTTTTAAGCGATATGTATGACGAACCAACTATTGAAACCAGCGGACTTAATATTATTACCTCGCTTGATTGGGATTTACAGCAAATCGCGGAAAGGGCTGTTGCAGCCGGCGCAGCGAGAAACGATATAAACTGGCACGCAGATAACGCCGCGCTTGCGGCGCAAAATCCGAAAACAGGAGAAATCGTTGCCATGGCCGGGTCGCGCGATTACTTTGACACCGACCATCAAGGAAACTTGAATGTGGCGCTTCAAACGCGCCAGCCCGGTTCGTCGTTCAAACCATTTGTATACCTCAAGGCGTTTGAAAAAGGATATACGCCCGAAACAATCTTGTTTGATGTGCCGACAGAATTTAATTTACGCTGCTCGGTTGATTCAAGTCCTGGTCAGGGAATGAAACCCGAAGATTGCTATCATCCGCAAAATTACGATGAACAATTTCGCGGTCCTGTTACGCTTCGCCAAGCTTTGGCTCAATCAAGGAATGTTCCGTCAGTCAAATTGCTGTACCTCGTGGGCATTTCTAACGCAATCCAACTTGCCAAGGACTTTGGCATTACTACGCTTGACCAAAATCCGATGTACTACGGCCTGTCGCTTATTTTGGGAGGTGGCGGCGTGCGTTTAATTGATATGGTCAACGCCTATAGCGTATTTTCGCAAGAAGGCGTGGTGCATCCGCAAATTGCCATTTTAAAAATTACCGACCCAAGCGGTTCTCCTGTGTTTGAGGCGCAACCTCAAGAAAAACGCGTGTTTGACGCGAATACGGTACGAATTTTAACCAATGTACTTTCGGATGACGCAAGCAGAGTTCCCACATTTCAAATGAACGGACCATTGACTGTTCCCGGATATGATGTTGCGGCAAAAACAGGCACGAGCCAGGACTATCGCGACGCATGGACTATTGGCTATAGTCCGAATTTGGTTGCGGGCGTATGGGTAGGAAACAACGACTACTCGCCCATGCAGCGCGGAGGTGCCGGAGGCATGGCCGCGGCGCCCATTTGGAATGATTTTATGAAACAAGCGCTTGTAAAAATGGATAAGGAATCGTTTACGCTTCCGGAATATCCTGCCACAACAAAACCGATTCTCAATGGCCAGCATATAATCCAAACACCCGCAGGGCTCCAAATTCACGACACGCTGTACTGGATACAAAAAGACAATCCGCAGGGGCCAGAGCCAACCAACCCATACGATGACCCTGCGTATTCATATTGGGAATACGGGCTCACACAATGGATGGCGCAAAATGGCCAAACGCTTGTGCAAAATCAACCACGCCAACCCCAAACAATCGCGCCGAGTATTTTATTTTTAGAACCTCAACAAAATAAAATCATCGCGCAAGGAAACGCGTTGAGCGTTTCGGTGCGCGTATCGTCAGTAATGCCAATAAAATATGTGGACTGTTCGTTTAACAATGAAATGGTTATCAGGTTTGACCCAACACCGGACAATATCTACAGCGTATTCTTCGTGCCCAAAGCCGTGCTGCAAACAAATATTGTTACGGTTAAAGCAGTGGATATAAACGGAACTGTTACACAAGTAACGCAAAATGTGAATGGAATGTAAGCCCAGCACCACCATCGTGGCGCTGGGTGAACTCGGCATCACGGTTTTTCAACAGTGGCATCAAGTCCATTTCCTTGTGGGGATTTCGGCCACCCCTCCGTGCCTGCGCAGGCAGGGAGGGACTTCCGCCCGTGGCTTCTTGGTAGCGCTGGGTGAAGCTGTTCACAAACCAAAAAATCAAGTTTACATCCGTAGCGGCATTAAAATGTAAAAGTATGAGGCATCTCCGTACGGCTTAATCAACGCGGGTTTGTCAGCGTCGCTAAAGCCGATATAAAGCTTGTCTTTTGCGTCAAATGCATTGGTTCCGTCAAGTAAAAACTTAAAGTTAAAAACCACTTCTAAGTCATTACCTTTCACGTCCTCAACCGGCACGCGCGCCTCATTTTCACCCACAGATGAATCTGCTGCGCGCAAAATCACGGCCTTTGCAGTCGGGTCAATCCTGATTTTGACATCGTTAAGGCGCGAGCTGAATATGCCAGTGACTTTTAACGCTTCCAAGAATCGCGCATACGAAATGGTTGCTTCGCTTTGAAACTGCTTGGGAATAACCGCCTGATAATCAGGAAATTCCCCTTCCAATAATCGCGACACCATCTCGGTTTCTTTCCAGCGGAACAAAACTTGGTTTGCGTCAATGGCAATTTCAATTGGTTCAAGTTTTTCCTTGGCAACCCTCATGACTTCTTGCGCGGTTCGCAAAGGGATTAAACATGTTTTCGGTTCGGTGATATTGAGTTTTATTTCAGACCTCGGAATCGTTTTTTCCGCCAAGCGAAACGTATCTGTTGACGCGATTTTTATGTCGCCATCGGGGTCAATGAACATACACGCACTCACTAATTCCGGACGCAAATCAGAAACACTCGCTGCCGTAATAACTTGCTCCAACGCATGCGCAAAATACACGCTTTCAAGCTCCACGCGCTGGCTATCGGATACTTTTGGAATCAAAGGAAAATCTTCTGCGTCAAATCCCTGAAACGACGCATGGTACGAATCCGTATTCGCTTTGAGCGATTTTTTATCCGTTTCGAAAATCGCCTTGACGTCATTCAATTGATTTGCAAATGCGGTAAATGCGTGCGCAGGCACAGCGATTTTACCCTCTGTATCTACTTTTGCAGAAATGGATGTGGTGATGCCAATTTCCAAGTTCGTGGCGCTTATTGTCACTTTATTTTTTTCCGCATGCACCAAAAACGTTCCCAAAATAGGTAGGTGCGAACTTTTGCCTAACGCGCGTTCCGCGAAAAATAATGCTTTCTTAATATGTTCGACAAGCGCTGTAAATTTCATATGCGCGTAATAAAACTAAATCTTTATATATCTTATATTATTATTGTTATTATGTGATTTAAATCTGGGGATAAGTGATTGATTACGAGTAACACGCTCATGTTTTTATGCGCATGGCATATGGATATAAAGTGTATAAACAGGCGCAACGGATGCTTGAATTTCTGATAATCATTGACAGTTGAGCACGGTTATTGCAGTTTGTTCATATGTGTGCAGAAATGCGTCACATGTTGTCCCCGAGCTATCCACGACCTATCCCCATCAGCCGGCGTAATAAATTTTTTCTTTGAGCGCGCTGATTTCTTGTGAAAGTTCGAGGTCGTATGCCAGCGATTTTCCTATTTTTTCACACGCATGAATGACGGTTGTGTGATCTCTGCCTCCGAGCTTACTTCCAATGGTCGGATACGACATTTTTAAAATTTCCCTTAGCAAGTACATTGCGATTTGCCTGGGCCTGACAAATTCCTTTGCGCGTGATTGTTTCAAAAGTCCTTGTTCGTCAATATCATAGTATTCCATAATGACTTTGGTAATGGTTTTGAGGTTGATATTTTTTGCGTTTGGATGCACGAGTTCGGATAAAATACTTTCTGCTTCCTTGGGCGTTGGGTTTTTCCCTTTTATTTTTGAGTAGGTCAAAATGCGGTTCAGTGCTCCTTCGAGTTCGCGAATGTTTCTTTGAATCGAGAGCGCGATTGTTTCAAGTAGCGTATCGTCCAAATCAGCTTGTTTTTGCATGAGCTTGGATTTTAAAATCGCAATGCGCGTTTCCAAGTCAGGAAAACTGATGTCGGCGATCATGCCGCCCTCAAACCGCGAGCGTAAACGTTCCTCAATTGATGGAATTGCTTTCGGCGGGCGGTCGGATGTAAAAACAATTTGTTTGTTTTTCGTATGCAAATCGTTAAATGTATGAAAAAGCTCTTCTTGGACCTTGTCTTTTCCCGCGAAAAATTGGACGTCATCAATGAGCAAAAGGTCGACAGTGCGGAATATTTGTTTGAACTCATTCATAGTCTGCTTTCTAATGGCGTTCACCAACGTCTCGCTAAACTGTTCCGATGTGATGTAGGTAATGCGTTTTTTGCTACCGTATTTTTCGCGTAGGGCGTTTCCAACTGCTTGTATCAAATGGGTTTTTCCAAGGCCTACGCCTCCGTAAATAAATAGAGGATTGTATTTCGTGCCCGGATTTTCAGTGACGGCGAGCGCGGCGGCGTGAGCGAGTTCGTTATGGGACCCCACGACGAAATTTTCAAAACTGTAGCGGGAATTAAGATTCGTGTCTTTGTCAACAGCGATGCCCCCAAGTTCCAATTGCATGTCGCGTTCAAGCGAGATAGCTGGCCGCGCTTGTTGTTTACGCTCGGGTTTCTTAACGGGTATTTGGATTACGTATTCAAGATTCTTTACCTTTGGGTCAATGGCGCGCAATGAGCGCAAGATGATTTTGTTGTACCGGTTTTCCAGCCACTCCTTCGTGAATCCGTTGTGGCATGCGATAGTGATGGTTCCGTCGTCGCGCTTGGACGGATACGAATTTTTAAACCATGTTGCAAAATTTGCCCGCGATATAGAAAGTTCTATTTCGTTTAGCGCCGCCTCCCACAATTCTTGAAGTTCCATGCGATTGTATGCGAATAAGTTTATGTATGATTGTATACAATCACATACTATGACCATTGCGCAAGCAATGCGAAATGTGCATAGCATGTGTATAATCTGTGGATGGCCGCATCTTTGTTATCATCGATTGACCAAACGCGTTTATCTGTGTTAGGGTATATACAGTCGAGGTCATTGTCTCTTATACCCACAGGAATGTCAATAACATACCAGCCCAACAAGCGAAAACGAAGTACCACGCACGGGTTTTTAAAGCGTTCACGTTCTGCGTCCGGAAAAAAGATGCTTACGCGCCGTATGCGCAAAGGCAGAAAGAGATTAGCGCCGTAATTGATTATGCTTCCAAAAGCGCACCGGATTGCGGCGCACAACGATTTTGAGATTATCATGCGCCGCGGCAACACTCTGGACAACGGGTATGTGCGATTCTTTTGGATGCCGAACGCACTGGCAAAAAATCGGTTCGGCTTTTTAATAAAAACTCGCGTGTTTCGTCATGCTGTTCAGCGAAATCAATGGAAACGGGTTGTGCGGGACCTTGTTCAGCCGTTTCTGAATCCGAAAACGAGCAATACGGGATACGATTGCGCAATGCTGCTTTATAAATTCCCAAACATAGCGTCTACTCGTACGGCATGGCAACAACCGATTTGCGATTTGCTTGCGCGCGCCGGCATCATCAATCATGTTTGAAAAATTTTTCGTCCAGCCACTGTTTAATGTTTTGATTTTTGTGTATAATGTGATACCAACTCACGATTTGGGAGGCGCGGTTATTTTGCTTGTGGCGCTTGTTCGGCTGATGCTGTGGCCGTTGTTCGAAAATGCAACTAAATCCCAACTGCTTGTTTCAAAAATCCAACCGGACATCCAGCGAATTCAGCGGGAATTCAAGAGTGACCAGGTGCGCCAAACGCAAGAACTCTTGGCGCTGTACAAGCAATATGGATTTAACCCATTCGCAAGTTTTGCAGCGCTTTTGGTTCAACTTCCTGTTTTGTTCGCGTTATACCGCGTATTTTTTACAGGTATCGGGCAGGTGCGGTTTGATTGGCTGTATGCGTGGGTCGCAAACCCAGGCCATTTGAACACTATGTTTTTAGGGTTGGTAGACTTGGCAAAACCAAGCACTCCATTTGTGGGTATTGCAGGCATCTTGCTTGCGGTACAAGTGTTTATGATGGCCCGCAAGCAAAAGACATCTCAAAAATCATCTCAGCAAGCAGTGTCGCGGGCAATGCTCTGGATGTCGCCCATTTTGACTATAGTGATTCTCATTCCTCTACCATCCGTGATAACATTATATATGGCAGTGACAACGATTGTGTCAATCGGTCAACAGTATTTCATTGAGCAACGGATGCGCTAATTCAAATATGTTTTATTTTATATGGATATGCAGGAATTGTTACAAACATTTTGTGCGGAATTGTTTCGCCGCGCGCGCTTTGAATGTAAAAGCGTTGAAGTGAGAAAAGACGGACTCAACGGATTCCGTGTTGATATTTCGCTTCCCGAAGCGGGACTTGCTATTGGTCCGGACGGAGAACACTTGCGCGCATGGCAGGAAATATTGGAGCAATATATTGCGCATACTGTGCATACATTTACGCCCGTGACTATTGATATTAATAATTACCGGTGGCAGGCAGAACAGCAATTGCGCGAGCTTGCGCACAGGGCTGCAAAAGAAGCGATTTTTACCAGGCAACCGGTAAAACTTCCAGCCATGAATGGATATGAACGCAGGATTGTGCATACCGAGCTTGCGTTGCGGCCGGATATTAACACGGAAAGCGAAGGCGAAGACCCAAATCGGCGCGTGGTGGTTAAGCCGTTGATATAAGATGACACAACAAAAGCGCCGCTTCTTAGCGGCGCTTTTATCCTTCTTGCTAGAAGACCGTGGACTTCATTTCAAACTCTAAACTCTAAACAATTAAAGTCTTCGCAAGAACAAAGTTCTTGCGAAGACTTAGGACATTAGTGCTTAGAATTCATGTATGCATAGCATGCATGAAGGTATGAAGAAATTTGATTTGTCTGTATTTAGGACGATCGTTCAAAATAGAGATAAATCAAATATTATTAATAAACCATTCTGGTATAACAAAGGTATAACAAAATCAATAAACTACCCAAATATAACAAAAATGCAAAAAAGGTGAATAAATGATAAAGTACTGAAATAGTTTACTGGTCCAAAACTGTACCAGTTCACTGCCAAAAGTGTTTCCGAAACCAATTTCTTTCATTTTAAAGCGTAAACAACGTTAGGAAATCTTACAAATGGCACAACAAAAGCGCCGCTAAGAAGCGGCGCTTTTGTTTATGCCCGATACTTTTCACAATTTCATTTTGTATAACGATAGGTCTTTTCTGTTCACGAATACCAAAAAGCTTTCATCCGGGCTTATTGCCAAATCAATCGCGTCGTACCCGGTGTTTTCCGCATATATTTTGAATTCTCCTGTTTTGACATTGAATCGCGCAAATGAGTCACTGGAAGATATTCTTCCTTTCCAGTAGTCAAACGGAAGGTTTGACGCATTAGCTAGGGCATTTGAATACGCGCAATATATGTTTTCTCCGCTGTCACTCCATACACATTTTTGCACCAATGTTTTCATGGGTGGTTCTATGATAGTATTTCCTTGGTTTATATACGTCATAAGTCCGCCACCGTTTTTGTCAGTAAAGGAAAAAAACCAAAAATCGTTTTTGGGTGAAGGAAGCATGTCAAATCCAAAGAATGTTTGGTCAGGCGCTCCGCTGATTGCTAATGGCAACGAAGAAAGAGATTTTGTTTTAAGGTTGTATTGAAATATGTTTGCAATTGCTGTTTGTGGTGCAGGTTTTTGATAAAACACAATCGTATCTTGCGTTTGCCACAAGATCGTGGGGTTAGGTAGGACCATTGAAACAAGTTTTTGTTCTTTGCTTCCATCTGGTTGGATAATACTGATAAAGTGTTCGTTTTTCAATGGATCGTCATGATACACTGCCAAACGTTTGCTATCAACGCTCCATACCGGGTTTTTGAAATATCGGGGGAGCGTGTACTGGATACTTTGCAGGAGATCAAACACGCTGATTCGTTCCTGGTCATATTGGGTGAATAAAAACGCAACCATCTTTTTATTCGGAGACCATACGATGGTATTGATATTGTCAAATATTGTGTCTGAAAGGTTGGTTTCTTGCTTTGTATTGAGAACGAGCGAAATATTTTTCAGCACCCCTTTGGTTCTGTTGAAAAATATAACAGACGTACTCGCAATAGCGGGCTTTACAGCCCAGTCTGCGGATAATTGTTCAAACCGAGGTTCCTGGGTTTTTTGCGGGGGTATATTAAATGATACGACAGGGCTGGGCGACGGAAGCGTTGTTGGCTGTTCCAGATTTTTATTTTTCGTTAAAAAGAAATAAATCCAGCCAGCGATGGTAATAACGAGAAGCACGCTTACGATACTCAAAAGAAGTTTTTTATTCATAATGTTTAACCATTGTTATATATGATTACCAGTTACTACATACATTACTGGTTATTGAATTAATTAATCCCACGGACATGCTTCTCCGCAGCACCATTTGTTTGGTATATTTGGCCACTTGTTTTTACTACACCGCGTTGCCTGGTATGCTGAACCGAATTTTTCCCCAAAATCTTTTGCTGGACAGATGTCGCCACCTCCAGGGCCGTTTCCGCTTTGGATAGTGAAATTAGTTCCGTGTGTAGTATTAATGGCAAAGTGCAGGTGTGGGTCCTTTCCTTGTGCGTTTACCCCGGTATCTCCAACTATGCCGATGACTTGTCCTGTTTGAACCGTATCACCCTTCTTAACATACGCAATACAGTTGTGTGCGTAGTAATAAGTCCTATTGTCTGTTCCTGTAATGATAATCGCATTGCCGCCGTAATCGTCATAATATGCGCTTTCTACAATTCCTCCTTTATATGCGAGAACCGGCATATTTGGTTTTGTAAAGGCCCACATATCCGCGGCTCGCGGTGCAGTACCCCAGTGAGTGCAACTATAACCAGCATCTCCATCTACTGGAAAAGTGTATCCATTTCCAGAAATCGGATGAGATGCGGCAGGAGGGGTCAATGGAACATTTGCGCATCCTGCAGTAGGAGGCACTACACCCCCACCACCTGATAAGGTTTTTCTTTCTACTGCCTGCACTGTTATCAGTTTTTGTTGTACCTGTGTCCATGTGTCTGGCAGCACATTGCCAATATCTACACTTTGTAGCAGCTTGGTTATTGATGAACCAACTGAATTATTTCCTGTTCCTCCTAAGGTGGCTGCTGTGGTACGGGATTGCGCTGCTGATTGTGAATTGTTAGGAAATGAAATATCTGGGCTTACAATCTCCGGGTTAATAGTATTGAGCAATGCATACGCGCCCAACAAGAGCAAGAGTCCGAATGCCACATTTTTCATAATATCCTGCGCTTCCTTGACTGAACCAACATTACCTCCTGCTTCTCCCCATTCAATACCTGCTTGAACTAATCTGATAAACGCAAAAAACCCTCCTAAGGCAAGACCAAGAGAATATATATAACTTACCACACCTTCAACAGTCACATCAGGAAGCTGGCCTGTTCCAGGAACAGGCAACATAGGCACTTCCCATTGGTATTGGGTGGCGTATGCAACCGCGCCCGAAGCAAGAAACATGCAGATAATGATAAAGGACTTTTTCATGAATATAATATATGTATTGTAACATGCGACATAATAAATA
>MNWK01000033.1 GCA_001872485.1 Parcubacteria group bacterium CG1_02_44_31 | reverse complement strand
GGGGTACTTTACATTTTATCTCCTCCCACCCCTTAGGGAGGAAAATTTTGACAACCGACACGTTCACTTCAGAATCGATTGCCAGATATGAAACCGTTTGATTATCGACATATACTATCTTGTCAATAATCAAATTGCCCGAGATCGCGCAAGCGTTGCAATTGATTATTGAATTCAGCTATGTTGCGTTATTCTTGACTTTTTCCTATATACGAGTAAAATGGAAAATTAGCAGTCAAAACAGTAAGCTGCTAAGCTGGTTATGAGAATAAATAATTAGATATAACTTAATTGTATGATTATTACTCCGATTTACGACCACATTCTCCTTGAGCCGATCAAGGATGAAAAAACAACCGCAAGCGGAATTATTATTCCGGATACTGCTGCGGAAGAGCACCCGCAAAAAGCAAAAGTCATTGCGGTTGGTCCGGGCAAAATAAATGACAAAGGCGAGCGCGTTGCTATGTCGGTCAAAGCGGGCGATACGGTGATTTTCAAAAAATACGGGCCCGACGAATTCAAAACGCGGGACGCATCGGGCAAGGAAGTTGAATACTTGATTGCGAAAGAAGAAGACATTCTGGCAATAATAAAATAATCGCGAGAAATCCTAAATCCTAAATCCGAAACCCTAAACAAATCTTAATGACAAAAATCCAAACGACCAAAACACGTTTTGAATTTTGAACTTTGAATTTATTTAGAATTTAGAGATTAGATATTAGGATTTGTTTTAAAATTTTAAATTAAAATTTAAAAACTACTATGGCAAAACAAATTTTGTACAAAGATAAAGCGCGCGAAGCGTTAAAGCGCGGCATTGATAAAGTTGTCAATGTAGTTAAAGCGACCCTGGGCCCGAAAGGCAGAAATGTTATCTTGGACAGGGGATATGGTTCACCGATTATCACCAAAGACGGCGTGACGGTTGCCAAAGATATTTCACTTCCGGATAAAATGGAAAATGTCGCAGCAGAGTTGGTCAAGGAAGTTGCGAGCAAAACAGCTGACATTGCCGGAGACGGAACAACAACCGCAGCGTTGTTGGTGCAGGCGATTGTGAGTGAAGGATTTAACCAGATTGCGGCAGGCGCTAATCCGGTGTTGCTCAAGCGCGGCATTGATGCGGCGCTGGCAAAGGTATTGGACATGTTGTCAAACAAAAGCGAAAAAATTGAAGACGAGGAAAAAGTTGAACAAGTTGCGTCCATTTCTGCAAATGACAAGGAAATCGGCAAACTCATTGCTGAAGTGTTTAATGAAATTGGAAAACAAGGCGTGGTAACGGTTGAAGAATCGCAAACACTGGGGCTCTCGCGCGAGGTCGTTGAAGGTTTGCAGTTTGACCGCGGATATGTATCTCCGTATATGATGACTAATCCGGACAGGATGGAAGCTGAATACGAAGACCCGTACATTTTGATTACGGACCAAAAAATTTCCGCTATGAGCGATTTATTGCCTGTATTGGAAAAAGTTTTGCAATCAGGCAAAAAGAATATTGTGATTATTGCGGAAGATGTTGAGGGTGAGGCGTTGGCAACATTGATAGTCAATAAACTGCGTGGCACATTCAACGCATTGGCAGTGAAAGCCCCGGGATTTGGAGACAAGAGAAAAGAAATGCTTGAAGACATCGCGATTGTCACTGGTGGTAAAGTCATTTCGCCCGACGTGGGGTTGAAACTTGAAAGCGCGGATGTTCATATGCTTGGGCAAGCGCGCCGCGTGGTATCCACTAAAGATACGACGACCATTGTTGGCGGCAAAGGAGAAAAAGACGAAATTGAAAAACGTATTAAGCAAATCAAGATGCAGCTTGAAAAAACAGAATCCGAGTTTGACAAAGATAAACTTAACGAACGTTTGGCAAAGCTTTCCGGCGGCGTTGCGGTGATAAAAGTCGGCGCAATGACAGAAACCGAAATGAAAGAAAAGAAATACCGCATTGACGATGCGATTAACGCAACGCGCGCGGCGTTGGAAGAAGGAATCGTAGCGGGCGGCGGCGTTGCGCTGTTTGACATCAGCCGTGAATTGCAAAAGCAAAAAGATTCGGCATTTGCCGTGTTCGGAGATGAATCCCGCGGGGTTGATATTTTGCTTCGCGCGCTTGAATATCCTATACGCACGATTGTTGAAAACTCGGGAAAGTCTGCAGAAGACGTGTTCGGCAGACTTATCAAGGAAAACCAACCCGGATTTGGGTACGACGCTTTGACTGGCGAATACGTTGACATGATCAAAGCAGGCATCAGCGACCCGACCAAGGTAGTCAAGACCGCGTTGTCCAATGCGGCATCGGTTGCGAGTTTGATTTTGACTTCAGATGCAATCATTACCGATAAGCCGGAAAAAAGACAAGGGCCAAAAGGCGAAGCTGGACAGGGTTTTCCAGAAGAAGATTACTAAATAATAAGTGCGAGCAAGATGTTGAAAATCTACTACGAGTATACTGTTTCATGAATCTTGAATCATGAATCTTGTGTCCTCGTCTTCGCAAGAACTTTGTTCTTGCGAAGACCTTAATATTACAAAGTAACAAAAAAACCGCCTTTCAGCGGTTTTTTTGTTGTTATAATTCGTTTTGTTGTCAGTTGTTAGTTAAAGCACCTGCACCGTAACTCGTTGTTTGCGCGAATCGTCAAATCTGCGCACCATTTTACTGGTGAATTTGACCCTGCCTTGTTTCATTGCGTAAATTGTGTCGTCAGATCCTTTTTTAGAGCCGATTCCTGCATGATAGTGTGTGCCGCGTTGGCGAATGATAATCTCGCCTGCCCTGATTGTTTGGCCATCTGAAACCTTTACGCCGAGATATTTTGGACCGGAATCGCGTCCTAACTTTGTGGAGCCGCCGGCTTTGGTATGTGCCATAATGGGTAAAATCTAAATTACAAACGCCAAATTCCAAACTGTTTTGAACTTTGAAAATTGAGGGTTATTTGGTATTTGGATTTTGTTGATTGATGCTTTATAATAAGTTAGTATTATTATACAGGAAAGAGGTCAAAAAATCAATCCGTTCGGCTTGCTCAGGATTGATACTGAGTATATCGAAGTATCAATACGCCAGCTGGCGGGAAAAACATAAAACATGGAGCTACAAAATTCAAGAAAAGATAAAACAGTTAAGCAGAAAATTGAGTCGCAGGAATTAAGCTCTCATATAGCGATGAAATCCCGCGCCATATCATTTGCGAGAATTAGTGCGTGGACCAAGGAATGGTGGGTAGACCATCGCGACGACGCGATTTCCGCAGCAATCGTGTTTTTGCTCGTTTCTGGCGCGTTCGCAGTTGGGGTGATTTTAGGCGCGAAACTGTTTGAAGATTCGCAAATCACGATTAACTGCCCGCCAAATTTTTGGGAAAAGAAATAAGAATTAGTAGGTAATTAATAATAACGATAATAGCGGTTGTGTATTATATGATACTGTTCGAAACATAAATTAATTGGCACAGTACTATGTCTATCTCTACACACTCTACACAAACTCCGTACGACCGCCAACGTGATTTGGCGTTAGTGAAGTTTATATTGTTATCATGGTCGCAGGGTAGAAATTCGGTTTCTGTACAGGAGCTTATGGACACTTCTGGATTTTCGAAAGAGGCCATTATTAAAAAAATGGCAAAATTGCGAAAATCAGGCGTTATTTTTTCGAGGACTGGCGGGGGTGCTTTTGCCCATGATCCGCTTCACGAGCTACATAATCCATCAGGTTACTTTTTTGTCAGGGAGTCAGATTTAAAAAGAGAACCACGTTTAAAAAGAGAACCACGTTTAAAAAGAGAACCAGATTTAAAAGCTGGCGATAAATTAACACTTTTTGATCCGCAGGTAGTTGCTGATGTATTTCGTATTCCTTCACAAGAGCTTGTGGGTATTATGGATGAAGTGTCTCATTTTCTGCCCTTTACTGAAGAAGTGAAACGAGAAATGAAGGGCATGAAGTTGAGATAGCGTAAGGATTTTGGGAAAAGAAATAAACTATGCCCTGTAGTAGATTTTCAACAGTCGCAAAGCGACAAAAAGAAAATATGGTATTATATAAAGAAGTATTCACACATAGTGAAAATCAATAGTGTAACAAGAATAAACCTTTAT
>MNWK01000015.1 GCA_001872485.1 Parcubacteria group bacterium CG1_02_44_31 | reverse complement strand
CGAAGGACTACGGACGGGCAAAGCCCTCCTTTGTGTCCTCCTACGCCACGGGCTACGGAAGGACACAGTAAAACTACGGAAGGGTGGGGCCCTCCTATGACGTAGCTACGGAAGGGTAAACGTCTGGGTTCGACAAGCCCCTCGGTCATGGGCTCGGGGTCGAATGACTCACCAGCTACGGCAGTAAAGGGGTGGGTTGAAGCAATGTTTTATGTTATACTTTATCCTTGACACTATATGATGAAGACTCCTTTTACCAAAACAACCCTGTTCATTTCATTGACATTTCTCGGTGTTTTGATCATTGGGTATGTTATGTACCAATATGTATACGCCACGCGTACTCTGGACAGCATCCTCACTTCGGTAACCTCGAGTTTCCAAGCGACGGTACGGCAATTGGACCAGCGTCTTGTCGAGATGCGTGAAGAAAACGATACGTTGCTCACCGCACTCGGTGCGGAAAAAAACAGAAATAATATCTTCGATGCGCAAATCAAATCAATGCAAAGCACAGTGAGTACCTTGGAAAAATTGAGCAAGACGGACAAGGAATTGCTCATGAAGTATTCGCGCGTGTATTTTCTGAATGAAAATTATGTGCCGTCAAATCTTTCTATAATTGACAAAAAGTACAATTACAATCAAGACGAATTACTTCAAATACATACGAACGTCGAGCCATTTTTGTACAAATTGCTTGAAGCCGCCGCATCCAGCAGTGTGCCTATGGAAATTATCTCGGCATATCGGTCATTCGGGACACAGGCGGTTCTGAAATCAGGCTATAAAATCATTTACGGTTCCGGAGCAAACCAATTTTCAGCAGACCAAGGTTATTCTGAACATCAGTTGGGGACAACAATTGACCTGACCACGTCAGATATTGACGCCTCGTTTTCAAAATTTGAAGCGTCAACTGCGTACAAATGGTTGGTGGAAAACGCGTATAGGTACGGTTTCATACTCTCGTATCCGAAACAAAACAAGTACTATCAATTTGAGCCGTGGCACTGGCGATTTGTCGGTATTGGTTTGGCAACAAAACTCCATAACAACAACCAATATTTCTATGATTTGGACCAGCGTGAGATTGATGCATATCTTGTCACTATTTTTGATTAGCATACATATGGCAAATTGGTCAGAATTTGATAAGGGTGTATTCCTAGTAAACGTACTGGGCATTGTGTATAATCCCGCAACTAAAAAGATTCTTATAGGAAGGCGAGAAAGCGACCCCTACATAAAAGAACTTTCGTGGACATTTCCCGGTGGAAGGCCGGCATACGAAAAGGAGCTAGAACAATATTTGCAAGAACAAATAAAAATCAAAACGAATCTGGATGTACAGGTAGAAAAAATTGTATTTGCCAAGACATATCCGGAAAAACGAGAATTTCTTTCTATTTATTATTTATGCACAGTCGCGAGCGGGACAGAACAAACCTCACAAGCGAAGGAAAAATTCGTGGAGATACAATGGGTCAAACCCACGCAAGTGAAGGAATTTTTTACCACTTCGTTACATCCGAAACTTTTTGAATATTTGAAAACACTGGAATAGATTATCTATCTATTGATATTTGAGCGTTATAGTGCCTTGACGCGCGTTCATTTCCCTGATATACTTTGCGTATATGTAGAGATGTAGTCGAATTTCTCAATAAAAATATAACCACATGAAAGGAACTATCAAAACGCTCACACCCAGGGGATTCGGATTTATCACTCCTGAAGGCGACACAACAGGCAAGGACCTGTTCTTCCATTCAACGAAATTGAACGGTGTGGCATTTGCCGACCTCAAGGTTGGCGATGCTGTCACGTTTGATATCGAGGAAGGCGAAAAAGGCCCTGCAGCTGTGAATGTGCAGCGCGCATAACGATTGAATCATAAAAGCCACCCTTGCAAGAGGGTGGCTTTTAGTAATGTTCTCGTCTTCGCAAGAACTTTGTTCTTGCGAAGACTCTAATGTTCCAAATTCAAAACTGTTTTGTATTTTGGATTTTGGAAACTGGAATTTGTTCGTGATTCATGATCCAAGATTCAAGATTTGAAAAGAAGCCCATGGTCTTCTAGCTGAAGGGATAAAAATACTCCTTGTATTTTTGCTATAATAAAAGCAGTGGCGCAGAAAAAACGTCATACCGTATCTCTATTTGCATTAAGTAGAAATTCGGTTGCATTTTGGGTTGATGTACGCCAATGTACAAATTAAGTTTTTGACACTGGGAACCCCGAACAAAACTTCGTTTTTTACAAGGCGAGATGTAGCTATGCTATGAACCACATACCGCAACACAATGTCAATCAACGCCTTACCAAGAAAAAACCGTATGTGAAAAAATACGGCGTGTTTTCCGGGTTTACGGCATGGATTGTTGATGGCGCATATATTAGGGAAAACATTGATGAAGAATTCACGAATTTCGGCCAGCATTACGAATTCAGATTTATCCCCAAGCGCGAATTTTGGATAGACAAAGAATACGCACCAGGAGAAGAAAAGTATTTTATTGACCATTTGCTTGTTGAATATCGCCTTATGGAACAAGGCATTCCCTACCGCATTGCCCATAAACGAGCAGTTCGTATTGGACGAAAAGAACGCATGAAATCGCGGCGCGCGAAAACACTTGCAGGATTAAACAAAAAAAACGTTATTGCAAAAATTCACAAGAGACTGCTTAAAATGTATTCAAAAGGCGCGGCAATATGGATTGTTAATTCCGAACTTGTGCGCGACACATACGATATGGATTTTACCGAAGGCGGGCATGACAAAGTGTATTCGTTTATTCCAAAAGGAGAAGTGTGGATAGACGACGATATCGGCCCGCGCGAACGCGCATTCGTATTACTGCACGAATTGCACGAACGATACTTGATGTCCAAAGGATGGACATATGATAGCGCGCATCGAAGCGCGAGCGCTATTGAATACCAATGCAGAAAGCATCCTGCCTTGCTTAAAAAATGCCTTGCAGCTGAAGTAAAAAAGAACGCGCTGTTGATAACCGTTCATGCAACTAGATTTTGAAAAAGAAACACAATGGCTTTTGAAAGAAAAGTATCACGGAGAAGCATCGCTAGTTTTTCAGCGTGATGTTCAGCGATTGCAAGCAGGGGAGCCGATTGATTACGTTATTGGGTGGAAAGATTTTCTGGGATGCACAATAGATTTATCCCGCAGGCCGTTGATTCCGCGCCCGGAAACAGAATATTGGGTTGAGCGCGTAGGAAAAGAAATCCGCGCAAAAAAAAGACGCGTACGCGTACTTGATTTATTTGCAGGTTCGGGATGCATAGGCATCGCATTGCTTAAATATTGTCCGAAGCAAGTCGCGCATTGCGATTTCGGAGAAAAGGATGCGTCTTTGTGTAAGCAAATCGCGTCGAATTGTAAATTGAATGCCGTTGCAAAAAAGTCTTATCGAATTATACAATCGGATGTGTTTTCGCGTATTACGGGAATGTATGATTATATCTGTGCAAACCCGCCCTATATCGCCAAGACAAAACAGCGTCGCGTGCAAAAATCCGTTTTGCAATACGAACCTCCTAGGGCGTTATTCGCAGGAAACGATGGCCTTGCGATTGTTAAAAGATTTTTGAAATACGCATCCAAGTTTCTCAATGCGCGCGGTAGTATTGTTATGGAGTTTGATTCGTGGCAAAAACCGCTCATTGCGTCAATGCTCAAACGTTTGGGATATAAACAATGGGCATTTCACAAAGATCAGTTTGGAAAATGGCGATGGGTAGAAATACATACAGATATATCGACATCGTAAGATGATTTGCCATTTCCACAAAAGCGTGCTACGCTACACGCATCGTTATCTCATTAAAGATCTCCAAGGAATTTGTCTTTTTAAGCAAATCACAGAGTATCGTTCGATTATGAGATAATGAATTCCGATCCGCCAGCTGGCGGACGGGAAAAATAAGTGTCTCATAAGACGAACGATCATTTATGGAAGACCAAACAACGCAAGGATCGCAAGGCGGATACCAACGGCCAGCGCCGATTGATGTATCAAGCCTTGGATTGACTTGCACGATGTGCGGAGCCAAGATCGATACCCTTCCGTTCCAACCAACCATACGCGAAGATGGCACGTATGGCAGATTGTATTGCAAAGGTTGCAATGCAAAGCGCCCGCGCAGGCCGTTTAGCGGAGGTGGACGAGGATTTGGTGGCGGAAACAGGGGATTCGGTGGTGGCGACCGCGGCGGATATCGCCCGGGCAATCAGTACTAATTTACTGATACGCAAAACTCTCCCGGCATGGTGTTGGGAGAGTTTTGTTATTGTGGTATACTTGTGCTATATACGTATATGAATAAAAAAATCATTGTTTGGGGAATCGCGGCAATCGCGCTCGCCGCGTTGATTATATACGGAATATACGTATGGTTAGTAATGATATGACATCATCACGCCTTGTAATCATCATATTTCTCGTCGTCACTGGGACGCTTATGTTATATATACTGCAGGGCGTATTGGCTCCGCTCGTGTTGGCAGGCGTATGCGCTATGATTTTGCATCCTGTATATAAGAAAATTCTTGCCGTACTTAAAAACAGAAGTAATGCAGCATCTCTATTGGTCACCGTCGCGATGGTTATATGTGTTGTCGTACCACTCGTATTTTTGTTTCTCGCACTCTGGCAGGAATTTATGGTTGTGTATTGGAATGTGTACGGCACCATTCATGTATCAGGCATGCAGGGAATTTTCACCACATCATGGTGGCATCAAATCAGTGCATTGCTGAAAACATACGGCATTGACGAACAAGGATTTGTGAGGAATGTCGTAATGCCATTCTTGAGCAATATCAGCGCGTACGGCTCGCGATTTTTCGCAGGCATCGTATCCAACGCGGCAGGCCTTGGGTTCGGATTCGTCATTATGGTCGTCTCGCTATTCTTTTTCCTGCGCGACGGCGATACATTCGTTTCATTTTTGATAAAGCTTATTCCATTGGCTGAACGCGAAACTAACCACATGATTCAAACTTTCAAGCGCGTCGTGAAAGGAATTCTCCTTGGAAATTTTCTGACCGCAATCGCGCAAGGAGTTATTGGCGGAATCGGATTTTGGATTTTCGGATTGCCTGCGCCGACGCTGTGGGGAACGATTATGGCGGTTATGGCAATGATTCCGTTTGTGGGCCCCGGGGTAGTGTATATTCCTGCAACCGTATTTATTTTTCTCGGCACAGGTTCTTTGGAAAAAACATTTATGTTTTTGGCATATAATCTCCTGATTGTTTCCACGGTCGATAACATCATCAAGCCCGCGATTATCGGCACACGCACGCACATCCACCCGCTGATTATTCTTTTATCGCTCGTGGCTGGCGTCAAACTCTGGGGTGTTATCGGAATCTTGTACGGTCCACTCGTCGCAGCGTTGTTTTTGCTCGCAATTGATTTTTACCTTGAAGAAACTAAACAGCGGTCATTATTTTAAAATATGAAAAACACAGTTAAAAAAACGCTTTACATCGCCCTCTCCATTATCACGATTTTGGGTATGATCGTGCCATTGTTGTTCGCCCGATAACAACAAAAATACATGCGCGGTGTTATTCGTTTTATTAAAAAGCTCATTCGCGCTATTCTCCCTTCTGAAGAAGCGGTCAATTACTGCTGGCATTTACCTATTCAAATCGCGATTGCCTTACGTTATGGTTTGCCGGGACATCACATCAAAGTAATCGGCATTGCCGGCACAAAGGGCAAAACAAGCACTGCACATTTCATCAGCCAATTACTTGAATCCACTGGAGAAAAAACTGCCTTATACTCAACCACAACAATCAAAATCGGCAATGTTGAACGCCTGAATGATTTAAAAATGACAACACCAAGCAGGACTTTTTTGCAGCGTTTCTTGCGCGATGCGCTCAAAGCACATTGCACACACGCGGTGATTGAAGTATCGTCGCATGGACTCAAACAATTCAGATTATGGGGTATTCCGTTTGCTGTTGCAGTATTGACGAATATGACGCCGGACCATTTGGACTATCACAAAACAGCACAGGATTATACAATGTCGCATATGCGCATGATAGGAAATCGCACACGCGCGGTTATTGTAAATGGCGACGATGAAAATCTGAAACCTTTTGCCGGTATGCGCCGCCGCATTTTCACATTTGGCAAAAACGCGTATAACATATTTAAAATTCAAAACATACAACCAAACGCGCAATCGGGCATGACGTTTGAAATTGAATATTACGGCCATCGCACCGCATATACCGTTCCGTATATTGGAGAATACAATGCGTATAACACCGCTGCCGCGCTTGCAACTTTGTACGGCCTCGAAATAGATATTGATTCGCTTCGCGATGCAGTGAGCAATCTTGCGCCTGCTCCCGGACGCATGGAATATATTTTATGCGACAAAGGATTTGACATTATTGTAGACTACGCGCATTCGCCCGAATCGTTTGAAAAATTGTTTCAGGCAATTACGCCGGCGCTGCAAGGAAATTTAATCGCCGTAACCGGCGCATGCGGAGACCGTGACGCAACCGTGCGTCCTGATATGGGGCGATTGCTTGCGAAATACTGCCAATATGTCGTGATTACCAATGACGACCCGTATACCGAAGACCCTGAAAAAATAATGCAAGGACTCATATCTGGGCTAACAACAAACAACAAACAACAAACAACAAAACTTATTGAAAATGTATCTTGGTTTCAAATTCCCGATAGACGCAAAGCAATAAGAAAAGGAATTGAACTTGCGCGTAAAGGAGACACGGTTTTGGTTTTAGGCAAAGGGGCTGAACAATGGCAAGTTTTCAAAGACAAAAAGATTCCGTGGGACGACAGAAAAATCGTGCAAGAAATTCTTAACAAATAAAAACTATTTTTATTTTCTGGTGCTTAATTCTTAATTCATTTACTATGCCTAACATTATTACGGTTTCACCGTCAAGCATTAATTTATTCCACGAATGCCCGAAGTGTTTTTGGTTAAAGCAAAAACAGGGGATTTCGCGGCCGAGCGGACCCATGTCCACGCTTCCCAACGGCATGGACTATACGCTGAAAAATTACTATGACGAATGGCGCAAAAAAGGAAAGTTGCCGCCCATGCTTGAAGGTAAACTCCCGGGGAAATTACTTCCTGACCAAGCGCGCATCGCGTTGCTTCGTTCAAAACGGCTACATTATTTTGACGAAACGCTTAACATCAAACTTGAAGGAATGCTTGATGACGCGCTGATGTTGGATAACAACGCGATTATCCCGATTGACAACAAAACACGCGGGTTTCCGCCCAAAGAAACGCATGAAGCGCATATATTCCAAATGAGCGCGTACACGTATTTGTTACGCAAAAACAATTATCCAACGCAAAACACCGCGTATTTAATTTTGTGGTACTTGGACCACAAGCATATGAATATGGATGACCCGCTTGCGTTCAATGTCGCAATTGAAGAAGTACATACCGACCCTGAAAAAGTCCAGCAAGCATTGCAAGATATCAGGCAAGCAATGGATGACCAAATGCCGCCTTTTGCAATAACATGCGAATTTTGCAAATATAGAAATATTGGATACTAAATATAAAAAGCAGGGGTATAATATCTTTACTTTTTATTTGTTTTTGCCGGGTTCGCTTTCCGCGATCCAGGTTGTCCAATTATCTTTTGATTCAGGTTTTGTTTTTTTAGGTTTTGTTTTTTCTTTTGTTAACGAAGGATCATCTGGTGGGCTCTCGGGAACTTCACCCGGTCTAAGTACAGGAACTTCTGTGAAGTGCCATTTCCCCCAACTATCTTTCCACCATCTTTTTTGGGTTCTAGTTTTTTGATTTCTCCTTTCCGGTTGAGCTGATGAATTTTCTGGATTGAGTTGCATAATAGTATATTCAATTATACCATTTTGGGCAAGTTTGTATAACTTGTTATTTAGTTCGTATCTTGTTATCATACTCATATGTTTATTCGTCAGCTGGGAATTGATTTGGGTACTGCAAATACGCTTGTATTTGTCCCAAAACAAGGGGTTATCATCCAAGAACCTACGGTTGTCGCGGTTACCAAACCGGGAAATCGCGTGCTTGCCATTGGTGTAGAAGCAAAAGAAATGATAGGCAAAACCCCTGCAGATATTACGGTATATCGGCCCATGCGCGATGGTGTGATTGCTGATTATCGTGTTACGCAAGCAATTTTACGCTATTTTATTCAAAAAGCATGCGGATTTTGGAAATTTTTCAAACCTGAAATTTTGGTATCTGTTCCTGCTGGCAGTACTTCAACAGAACAAAAAGCTGTGATTGATGCGGCGCGTGAAGCAGGCGCGCGAAGCACCTATGTGGTCAAAGAACCCATTTTGGCTGCAATCGGCGCCGGCATTCCTATTAATTCGCCAGTGGGAAACATGGTAGTCAACATCGGCGGCGGAACTTCGGAAATCGCGGTCATATCGCTTGGCGGCATTGTGTCGTGGTCATCTATACGTGTTGCAGGAGACCGCATGGACCAAGCAATCTTGGATTTTCTTAAAAAGAAATACAATCTGGCAATCGGAGAAAAAACAGCCGAAGAAGTCAAAATTAAAGTCGGAAGCGCCATGCCGCTTACGGAAAAAGAGAAAATGACCATACAAATCCGCGGCCAAGACATTATTGAGGGACTTCCGAAAAACATAGAAATCACTTCAAACGATGTTGCCGAAGCAATCGGACCGCAACTCAAAGAAATTGTGCAAGCAATAAAAAATGTTTTGCGTGATACGCCTCCGGAACTCTCGGCTGATATCATTGACCGCGGCATGATACTGACCGGCGGAGGCTCCCAACTTCGCAATCTTGATGCGCTTATTTTTAAAGCAACGGGTGTTCCTGCGTATGTTGCTGATGAAGCGATGTTTTGTGTTGCAAAAGGAACAGGCATTATTTTGGATAATATTGAAATCTACAAAAGGTCAGTGCAAAGCTTTAGGTAGAAGCACTAAATATCAAGCATCAAATTCCAAATAAACAACAATGTCTCAAAATGCAAAACAGTACGACCTAGAAGAACGCACTGCTTCATTCGCGCGAGAGGTTGCCAATTTTTCAAAACAATTGCATAGGACAATTTCAAACATTGAATATATAAACAAGTTATACGATCGTCTGCGTCAATTGGGGCTAATTACATTGAAGCGAACGAAAGTTTAAGTAAAAAAGATTTTATTTTAAGGGTAAAAATATGTAGGAAAGAGGCTAAAGAAACTTGTTATTGGTTAAAACTTATCCGGGAAACAAATGATAACATTCCAAAACAAATTGCGGATTTGTATCAAGAGGCAACTGAGTTGAAGAAAATCCTTTCTGCAATTATAGATAAAAGTTTGAATTAACTTATCCTTTTATTTTAGATTTGAAATTTGTTTGGTGCTTGGAATTTGTTATTTGGAATTTTATCCTATGGTTATTGGTAACAAGTCAAAAATCAAAACGCTCCGCGCATTGCTTGAAGCAAATGCGATTCCGCAAAGCATATTGCTGTGGGGGCCAGAACACATTGGCAAACGTTTAATTGCCGAAGAACTCGCAAAAGGTTTGGTATGCCAAAATCGGATGTGGGGCGGGGGAGATAAGTGTCCGTCATGTTTTGAATTTCAACACGCACATATCAGCCGCGATATATTCATCGTTGACCAAACATTACGGCAAGAGCTGAAAAAGTTGGATGATAATAATCCGGAAAGAATTGATATATACAACATAAAAGGCGCAAGAAAAATCATCGCATTTTTGGATGAGAAGCCAACATTTGGAAATCACAAAGTCGTTATCATTGACGATGCGCATTTGTTGAATCCTGACGCGCAAAACGCGCTGCTGAAAACCATTGAAGAGCCATACCCATACGCGCACATCATATTTATTACACATAAACCAATCGCACTTTTGGAAACGGTTTTGTCGCGCGTTATGCAATTGTCATTCGGCCTTGTTGACCGCGCAACTATGGAAACATGGCTTAAAAAAATGATGCTCCAAATAAAATCTCGTGCCGTTCCGTATGACAGGTCTAGCGCCGAGGTAAAATCGGACGAAAAAAAAATACGAAAAGCCATTACCTATAGTTTGCTCCGTCCAGGGAAAGCATACGAACTCCTTGCACATGAATTGGCGCTGGGCGCGTTTGAACAAATTGTCAAAGCGCTTTTGAATCTTGAACAAAAGCCCTTGGGACAAAAACTCGCGTTAATATCCCTGTACGCAGAAAAACAAATTCTGACAGACCCGTCGCTGTTTGCGTTATGGCAAATTGTCTTGCGCGACGAGCTTTTGTTTTCCTTGGGTATGAAGCAATACACCTTGTTGTTAACTAAAAAACACAATGATACCCCGATTGCCTGTCATACTCGCGCGTTGCGCACAAGCATTGAACTTGAGCGCGCGGCAGAAAACGCGCCGAGCGCGATAAAATCCGCAGTGGAATTATTGGCAGGTTTACTGTAAACTGTACCTTATTCGTATCATTCGCATAATGAATACATATCAGCATCTTGTTATTTTCGTTACGTATGGAACAAGCAGTTAATATTATCAAGTGGTTTATCATTATTGTGTTGGTTTGTCATTTTACGCCAATCGTTATTCACGATGGTATTCCGTTTGCTATGCAGCAGGCAAAAATACTGACCGTAACCACGTTTTCATTTTAGCAAATATGAGTCATACGTTATTAGTTATTAGTCAATGGTAGACCTTATTTCGCAATTTCACGACAAATGGCAAAAAACCATTGAGTCGTTTCGCATTGACATCGCGTCAGTCAGGTCAAACCGCGTCAGCCCGTCGCTTGTGGAAGATATTATGGTGGACGCATACGGGCAACAAATGGCAATCAAACAGCTTGCCGCAATCAGCGTGCAGTCCGCTGGTTCACTTATTATCCAGCCATGGGACCAAACCGTTGTTCTGTTCTTGGAAAAAGCTCTGCGCGAATCGGCGATCGGCGTTATGCCCACATCCGAAGGAAATCTCATTCGGCTGAATTTTCCTCCGCTCACACAAGAAAAACGCCAAGCATTGTTCAAAGTTTTGAAACAAAAAACCGAAGAGCATAAAATCCAATTCAGGCAGCTGCGCGACGATGTGAGAAAAGAAATACAAAAACTATCCGAATCAAAAGAAATCGGTGAAGATGAAAAATACCAACTCAACGACCATTTGCAAAAAGAAGTTGATGCATTCAATAAAACCATAGAAAATATCGCGGGGCGCAAGGAAGCGGAAATTATGACGATATAATTTAGTTTATAAGTATAAGTAGGTGGCCGCAGCTATCTACTATTACCCAAATATCCATGCTTTCACTTTTTGTATCAATCTTAGTTTTGGGTTTCGTGGTGTTTATCCACGAGCTCGGACATTTTATCGCGGCAAAGCGCGCGGGTGTTTTTGTTGAAGAATTCGGATTTGGGCTTCCGCCGCGAATTTTTGGCAAAAAAATAGGCAACACGATATATTCCGTAAACATATTTCCGTTCGGCGGATTTGTGCGGCTCTACGGCGAAGACGAAATACACGATGAACAGTCCGTGTATCAAGGTAAAATTTCTCGTAAGGCGTTTTACGCGCAAAAACCATGGAAAAAATTCATGGTGCTTATCGCAGGAATCACTATGAATTTTCTGCTCGGATTTATGATTATTTGGCTTTTATTTGCTAAAGGAACGCAAACATTGGTTGACGATTCGTCACGCTCATACGCAAACGACGTGAAAGTAGCAGTATTGACTGTTGTCAAACATTCGCCCGCGCAGGATATTGGCCTTGAACAAGGGGATGCGATTGTTATGCTGCAATCCGGCGAGTACAGCTTGTATCCGAAGCGTGTTGAAGACGCGCAATCGTTTATCCAGCATTTCGCAGGCAAAGAAATAACTTTGACTATTAAGCGCGGGCAAACCGAATTCGCCAAAACTGCTGTTCCGCGCGTTTCTCCACCTGCGGGTCAAGGAGCGCTTGGGATTGAACTCGGCGAGTTGGGCACGGTCAAATATCCGTTTTTCCAAGCAGGATGGTACGCGCTGCAAAATGCATTTCAAACTTCAATTATGATTTTCAAATTCGCAGGCATAACTTTTAAAAACATTATTGTGCACGGAACGCTTGCTAACGTATCCGGGCCGATTGGTATTGTTAGCTACGGGAAAAATGTGATTTCACTCGGGCTTGACCAAATACTGACATTCATCGCAATGATTTCGCTCAACTTGGCCGCAGTCAATATCTGGCCCATTCCTGCGTTTGACGGCGGACGGCTCGCATTCGTACTCTGGGAATGGATAACCAAAAAACCCGTAGCAATCAAATGGGAAAATCTCATTCACGCAATCGGCATGGTTGCGCTTATCGGATTGCTCGTTTTGGTTACCATTGGAGATATACGTAAACTTTTGTAATCCTTTGTGACCAAAATGACCCTAAGCTTGTCGAAGGGTGGTTTTAGTTACGATTGGCGATATTAGAAAGTTGCTGTAATTCTCCGTAATTAAAAATAAGAAACTTATATAACGAAAAACGCGATCTCATTGAGGTCGCGTTTAGGACATCACAACCTCCACGCGTATACCGCGAGGTAACGATCGTTATATCTGTAACAACTACAATTACAATTTGTGTAGCTATACGTTGTGTGTCTATGCGCGCATACCTATACCCCGTTAGAAGCCTTTGGAATAAAAGTTTCTTTTGAATTTTTTCTGTCGTGTAATTTCCAACCAAACAATATAATAAGTAAGTCTTTTTGCGGTCTAAAATGCGCAATGCAACATAGATTTAGATTTCTAACGGGGTATACGCCTGCGTACATAAAGTATAGGTGTATACATGCACGTTGAGATTTACAGCAAAGATGTTACAATACGCTATACATATACATATGACAAGCGAACGCGTAACGCATATTACCAAAAAAAGCGAAAACATCAGCAAGTGGTATACGGATGTAATTTTGCAAGCAGAGCTTGCTGATTACGCGCCAATCAAGGGGTGCATGGTTATCAGGCCGTATGGGTATGCGTTATGGGAATCAATCCAGACATTTTTGGACAAACTAATCAAACAACGCGGAGTGAAAAACGCGTATTTCCCGCTGTTCATTCCCGAGTCATATTTGAAAAAAGAAAAAGAACATGTGCAGGGTTTTGCGCCTCAAGTTGCCATGGTCACTGAAGCAGGCGGCGAAAAACTTGATGAAAAACTCGTGGTGCGCCCCACATCCGAAACCATTATGTACAATATGTACAAACTTTGGACGCATTCATGGCGTGGTTTACCCGTTCTCATGAATCAATGGTGCAATATCGTTCGATGGGAAAAACGCACGTACTTATTCATGCGCACATCGGAATTTTTATGGCAAGAAGGCCATTGCGCGCACGCAACGCACGAAGAAAGTTTAGCAATGGTTCGTTGGGCAATGGACGCATACAAAAAAACATATCAGGAGTTAATGGCAATTTACGGCATTGTGGGAACAAAAAGCGTAGCAGAACGATTCGCAGGCGGAGACAAAACCATTACGTACGAAATCATGACCCCGGACGGAAAGGCATTGCAGGGATGCACATCCCATGACCTTGGGCAGAATTTTTCAAAGGCATTTAATTGGACAGTGCTTGATAAAAAAGGAGAAAAACTTTATCCATGGCAAAACAGCTGGGGATTTTCAACGCGAAGCATTGGCGCGTTGATTTTGGCGCATGGAGACGACCGCGGACTCATGTTTCCCCCAGCAATTGCGCCAGTACAAATCGTAATTGTTCCCATTTTCAAATCAGAAACGAAAAACAATGTGCGAACATACGCGCGTGAGGTTGCCAAATATATTTCAAAGTTTCGCGTTGAATATGATGAGCGCGAAGGCGAAACAGCAGGATTTAAATTCAACAAATGGGAACTGAAAGGCGTGCCCATACGTGTAGAAATCGGACAAAAAGAAATGGAGCAAAAAACCGCAACCATTGTGCAGCGCGACACCGGAGAAAAACAAACAATCGCGCTTTCTGAACTTACAAAAACCATTGGCGCGATTTTGCATAATATGCAAAAAACGCTTTTGGCAAAACACAAACAGTTCACCGAATTGCATACGCATACAGTTGATTCGTACGACGAGTTCAAAAAAATCATGAAAACCGAACGCGGATTCATCAGGGCGTTTTGGTGCGAAAATCCAGAATGCGAACGCGCAATCAAACAAGAAACAAAAGCAACCACACGATGCCTGCCGCTTAACGCAATAAAGGAAAAAGGTGTATGTGTACATTGCGGAAACCCGGCAATACATCGTTGGCTTTTTGCGCAAGCATATTAGGACAATGGTAAAGATTGTTACAATATATAACGATCGCAACATAATGTAACATATGTATAAATATGCGAACTGAGATTTTAATCGGAATATATTATTTTAGATTATGGCAACAATTCTTTTTATCATAGCTAAACAGGATTTCAGAGATGAAGAGTATTTTGTTCCAAAGCAGATTTTAGAACAAGCGGGACATGAAATAAAAACCGCAAGCAATGATAAAGCAGGAGAAACAGCGATTGGATTTTTAGGTGGCGAGGCAAAAATTGATATCACGCTTGAAGACGTACATGTTGATGATTACGACGCTGTTATTTTTGTTGGCGGGGCAGGAGCATTAAAACATTTAAATAATGAGTCAAGCTATCGTATTTGCCGGGAAACAGTTGAACAGAATAAACTTCTCGCTTCAATTTGCATTTCTCCAATAATTCTTGCAAAAGCCGGAGTATTGCGCGGTAAAAAAGCAACGGTGTGGAATTCACTATTGGAGCAACAGCCAGTAAAACTGTTGCAAGAAAACGGAGCGATCTATATTCATCAAGACGTAGTACAGTATGGGAATATTATTACAGCCAATGGCCCGGAAGCGGCGCGAGAATTTGGAGAAAAGATATTAGAATTTTTTAAAAAGCAGAAGATATGAAAGCACTTCGGTGGTCATACTGATTTTGCCATTATGCCTAAACCCGTGCTACAATGCCTTCATAAAGGAGTTTAAAGGATTTTTATGGCTGCATTTTCACCATTAGATAATTTGTGGAGTTTATTTTCAAAAGACATTGGCATGGATTTGGGAACTGCCAATACTTTGGTGTATGTGAAAGGTCGCGGCATTGTCATTAACGAACCGTCTGTAGTCGCGATTAATTTAAAAACAAATCAGATTTTGGCAGTGGGCAAAGACGCGAAAAAGATGGTCGGACGCACACCCGGACATATCGTGGCATCGCGGCCGCTTCGCTACGGCGTGGTATCTGATTTTGAAGTCACGGAAAAAATGCTCAAATATTTTTTTGACAAAGTGCATAGCGAGGTGTCGCCGTATTTTCCGCATCGCCCGAGATTGGTTATTGGCGTACCATTAGGAGGAACCGAAGTGGAACGTCGCGCAGTGGTACAGGCAGCAAAAAACGCAGGAGCTCGGGCAGTGTATCTCGTGGAAGAACCTATGGCTGCAGCAATAGGCGCAAAACTTCCCATTGCAGAGCCCAACGGCGTATTCATCATTGATATCGGAGGAGGCACAGCGGAAATCGCTGTGATATCGCTCGGCGGCATTGTTATTTCAAAAAGTATCCGCTACGCAGGAGACAAACTCAACGACGACATTATTAATTTCGTGCGCGAAGAATTCAAACTTGCGATTGGAGAACGCACCGCTGAAGAAGTCAAAATCGCAATTGGTTCGGTCAAAGACAGCGGGCAAAATCACGATATGGTCATCAAGGGCCGCAACCTTATCACTGGTTTGCCGCAAGAAATGATCATCAAAGAAAAACATGTGCGTGAAGCAATAAAAGATTCAATTGAAAATCTCATTGAAGCGGTTCAAGAAACTATTGAGCGCACGCCGCCGGAACTCGTTGCTGATTTGATGAATCGCGGACTCATCATGGCCGGAGGCGGAAGTTTGCTTGGCGGACTCGCTGAATATTTGTCGGAAAAAACCTGTGTACCCGTCAAGGTCGCGGAAGATCCGATGACCGCGGTTGTGCGCGGAACAAGCATGATTTTGGAAGATTTGGATACACTTTCAGAAGTGCTGGTTGACACGGACCTGCAGCAAGTGCCGCTATAATTTCATACATATCCTTGAATTACGAAATCCCAAATAACAAATTCTCCGCCAGAGCGGACCAGCCTCGGGCTGGCAAATCACAAATAAATTCCAAATTTCAACAACCAAAATTCTAAACAATGATATTTAACGTTTTGATTATTTAAATTTTGAACATTGGTGCTTACCTTGAATTACATTTTGTAATTCAAGGTATACATATATTAAACGATTATGGTACACAACAAGAAAAACCGTTTTCTTGCTGTCGCGTTTCTCGTTTGTGTGGTCGCGACATTCGCAATTGTCTCACTTGAGCGCTCGTCAGGGCGCATAAGCGTGTTATTCGCGCGCATCATTCCCGGTTCTTCAACCCGTATTTCCAATCCGTTTCAGCCCATTATCGACGCGTTGTTTTATGCGCGAATGCTCAAACAACAAAATCAGGAACTTGCGGAACAAAACAGAACGCTTGCCGAACGCGTGGCGCAATTTGAAGAACGAAGTGCCCAGTCCGATTTCCATACGCAAACGCAGGCGCTTCTTGTGAATAATTATGTGCACGATGCGCGCGTCATCGGTGCGGTGCTTGGTTCAGGCAATAAGCGCATGGTTATCAACGCGGGCTCCAAGCAGGGAGTCATAATTCATGATTGGATTGTCATACCCGAGCGGACTTTAATCGGTTTTGTTCAAATGGTGAATTCTGACACAAGCGTTATACAAACTATATTGGACCCGGAACTTAAAATTACCGCATCCGTGAACCGCAGTGCGCTCTCGGGCCTTTTCTCGTTCGCAAACGGCTTGGGCACGCTTGATTACATTGCCGCAAACCAAACAATTCCTCAAAACGAGCTTGTGATGACTTCTGGACAAGACGGGCTATTTCCAAAAGGACTGTTGCTGGGCATTACAAAAACAACGTTTCCGTCGTCACACGCTCCGCTTCAAGCAGTTTATGTTCAACTGGCTGCGTCATTTGCGAATCTGGATTATGTTATGGTTATCCGCAATACTTTGGAATTAAACGCAAATCAATAATCGTTCATGCGTTCGTATTTCATCAAGCGGCCGCGCTACGAAATACAACCAGAAGAAATTCTTTTGGATACATTTTCAAAAACATCCGGCACGCAATCGCACAAACTTGAGTTTCCGATTCAACGCAAAGCGGTCATGCTGTTGGTTACGCTCGGGACGCTGTTTTTGGCAGGAAGCGGTTTATTCGCCCTGTATCAGCAAACATTCCGCCATGCGAAATTCGCTGCGCAGGCGCAGGAAAATACGCTTCGAAATGTTATGCTTCAGGCGCCCCGCGGGAAAATCATTGACCGCTATGGCACAACGCTTGCGGATAATGCGGCGCGATATTCTCTCGTCGTCATATCAGAAGAATTACCTCGTTCACAAGAAGAACGTTCGCAAGAAGCTGGTACCCTGGCAAAACTTTTCAACCGCGACCAAAACGAAATAGCTCATGCGCTGGAAAAAGGCGTTGTGACGAACGGCGTCACGATATATGAAAATCTTTCACTCGACCAAGCGTTGGTCTTTCGCGCGCGCGAACAAGCATTCCCGGGCATACGCATCGTGGGGACATTCCAACGCACATATCCGTTTGGAGCTTCGGCAAGCCATACGGTCGGATACACCGCAACCGTCCAATCACAAAGCGACCAAAAAGGAATTGCGTTTGCATCCCGTACGATGCTTGGTAAAACCGGCATTGAACAAACATATAACACCGCGCTAGAAGGAAAAAGCGGATTTATCACCTATGAAGTGAACGCGCGTCAAGATATATTAAACCAACAGCCAACGACCTATTACGAAACAGGCAACACAATTCAGGTGACCGTTGATGCCGAGCTCCAACAATATATTTACACAGCGCTTGCAAACCAAACGCGAGATAAAAAAGGAGGTGCCATCGGCATTGCGCTTGATCCAAATAACGGAGATGTGTTGGCGCTTGTAAGCGTGCCCGGATTTGACGCGCAAAAACTGAGTTCCGGCATGCCAACACAAGAATTTCAACAACTGGTAAACGACCCGCGTAAACCATTTTTCAACCGCGCGGTGCAAGGAGAATACAGCCCGGGCTCAACCATCAAACCATTTCTCGCGCTCGCCGCTCTGACGCAAAAAATTATCTCTCCAAACAAACTTGTTGACGATACAACTGGACAAATCATCGTGCAAAATCCGTATGACGTAAACCGTCCGTATATTTACCACGATTGGAAAGTCTGTGGTTGGGTAGACATGCGCGCCGCAATCGCGCAGTCCTGCGATGTGTACTTTTACACTATCGGCGGCGGATACGGAAGTATCAAAGGGCTCGGCGTAGACTCAATGAAAAAATATCTGCAGGATTTTTTGTGGCAGCGTAAAACAAACATTGATATTGCCGGCGAGCAAATAGGATTTATACCCGACCCGCAATGGAAAGAACAAACCAAACGCGACATCTGGCGCATCGGGGATACATACAATATGTCCATCGGCCAAGGATATGTGCGTACCACTGCAATTCAACTTGCAACAACGTATATGGCATTCGTAAACAATGGAATTGTGTATCAGCCGCACATCTTAAAACGCATCGTGAATCCCGAGACCAATACAACAATCCAAAACGCAGCGCCGGAAATTCTCGGCACATTCCCAGTATCGCGAGACGACTTGCAAATCGTACGCGAAGGTATGCGCGGGACCGTCACCACGGGCTCGGCTGCAGCACGGCTTGCGGGACTGCCATTTACCTTGGCGGGCAAAACCGGGAGTGTGCAAACCAGTTCGAACTTGGAAAACACAAACGCATTATTCGTTTCATTTATGCCGTATGAAAATCCGAAAATCCTTTTGCTCGTGCTCGTTGAAAGCGGAGGAGAAGGAAGCGCATCCGCGGTTCCTGTGAGCCGCGACATTCTTGAGTGGTACTGGTACAACCGACTGAACAAAACACCATAACCATGCCGTCATGGTATGCACAGGTTCGCCTTGACGAATCGCGCGCGTATCAGTAGGATACATCAGCCTATTTGGGCATTATGATTTATCCGTCTATATGACGGATTTCCTGTTGACCCCTTCAGCCAGAAGACCATGGGCTTCGCTTCAAATCCTGAATCTTGAATCCTGAATCTTGAATCCTGGATCCTAAGTTCTAAACAAACTCCAATTTCCAAAATCCAAAATACAAAACAGTGTCTTCGCAAGAACAAAGTTCTTGCGAAGACGAGGACATTAGTGCTTAGAATTTTCCGCCAGAGCGGACCAGCCGCGGGCTGGCAAATCACAAATAAATTCCAAATTTCAACAACCAAAATTCTAAACAATGATATTTAACGTTTTGATTATTTAAACTTTGAACATTGGTGCTTACCTTGAATTGCTATGGCTCAAGAACCATACTATGTAACTGCAGAAGCGCTTGAACGCTTGCGGCAAAAATTGGGAGAGTTAAAAACCGTCAAACGACGGCAGATTTTGGAACGATTGAAAGAAGCTAAAGACCAAGGTGATATTACGGACAGCGCCGAGTACGATGCGGCAAAACAGGCACACGAACAAAACGAATCCAAAATTGCGGACATGGAAAATATGCTCAAGCGCGCAGTCATCATCAAAGCAAGGGATCACTACGTAACCGTGATGATTGGTTCGCGTGTTGAGGTTAGGCAAGGACTGAAAAAAATTGCATTTACTATTGTCGGACCAGAAGAATCTCAACCATCACAAGGATTCATTTCCAACGAATCGCCGTTTGGCAAACAATTGCTCGGCAAAAAAGTCGGGGATGAATTTGAGATGAAAAATGCTCGGAACGCTACCTCTAAATATAAAATTCTGAAAATTTCTCAAGGCGTGAAATGAAGTTTCTTCGGCATTATCCAGCCTTCGCCCCGACAAGCGGGCCTTGCCCATTGAAGCGGGCTACGGCACCGCATAGGCGGGACTACGGCTGAAAAGACCGGTCGGGGTATCTCTTCTATCCAAGCTTCATAGCAATGGCATTTTTCTATGCTTCGTCAAGAGCGAAATTCAAAAATGAGCCCAGCGGGTTCACACCCGTAGCTCTTTTGTTTTTAGGGTTCCGGTGAGTAGAACCTTTACCCTGTTAGATACAGCTTCGCTGTTTATCTAATAGGGCAAGCCATCCCGTCTGACAAGACTGGTGCGGGGGTAAAAACCGCCTTGTGGCGCCTGACGTTCCAGGGCAGTTTTTGCCCCGTAGTGATTTTTTGACCTGCGTTGGAAACGCAGATTGCGGAGCTTGTTAAAAAT
>MNWK01000032.1 GCA_001872485.1 Parcubacteria group bacterium CG1_02_44_31 | reverse complement strand
TGAAGAAATCTGATTTGTCTGTATTTGGGACGATCGCTCAAAATAGGGATAAATCGAATAATATTATTAATAAACCATCTGAATATAACAAGAATGCAAAAAATGGTAAAAATGCAAAAAAAGTGAACAGATGATAAAGTATTGGAATAGTTCGCTGGCTCGGAACCGCGCCCCAACGTGACCCAACGTGTTTATGAAACCAATTTCCTTCATTTTAAAAAGTAAACAACATTAAGGAAATCTTACAAATGAAGCATATATATGGCAGAAACCAAAACTCAAAATCAGAAAAAACCTCGTAAAAATCAAGATGTGCTTGATTTTATTGAATGGGTGAAAAAACGGCTTGGTGATGAAAATCCCAGGAACTTCGGGCTATATATGAAACTGTATAAGCAGGCAGGGAAAAACGGACTTTTGAAAGGCGTAACCGCAACATTGAAAAAAAAAGATTTAACAGACAAACTTCCATATTTTCTCGGCGTAGTGTATCAGGAACTGAAAGAAAAACAGCAAGAAAAGGCAAAACGCGTAAAAGTCGTAATCGAGGAAGAACGAGCAAAAGCAAATCGAAAAAAATACGAAAAACTTTTATCAAAACTCAAAAAAAAGCTCACGCCAAAATATCAACGAATATCAAGAACCCGGTCGCGCATGATGCACGCAGTTTCAAAACAAGAAAGGAAATCTTAGCAGCATGATACAAATCTACAAATAAAATGCCAATAATGCCTGCCCGGCTGTGCCAGTCTTTGGCAGGCGGGCGAATTGCGAATGTGGACACCAACTATACAAAACTCGTTTACCCAGAATTATCATACAGACTCAGTGGAATACTTTTTGCTGTTCATAATGAATTAGGAAGATACGCAAACGAAAAGCAATATAGCGATGCCATAGAAACAAAGCTTAAACAATTAGCTATTACGTATGAACGAGAACAAATTTTACCGCCATCGTTTGGGGAAGAATCAGTCGGCAGAAACAGAATAGATTTTATAGTAGATGATAAAATTATCCTTGAGATAAAAACAAAGCGTATCATTGGTCGAGAAGAATATTATCAGATACGCCGATATCTAAAGGCGATGAGTAAAAACTCGGAATTCTCGTAAATTTTCAAGATAAGTACCTGCGCCCGAAAAGGATATTAAACGCTTTTGTATAATTACATTCGCAATTCGTAAATTGGCATATAATTAGCATATTGGCATCATGATAATGAATATAATCACAGGAAAAAATACAAAAATCCTCCGCGAAATCGCGCAGCCAATCGAAACTGTCACTCCGGATACTATAAAACTTATACAGGAAATGCGACAAACTATGAAAGCAGGCCACCCGCGGGGTATTGGTTTAGCTGCTCCGCAAATCGGAATGAGTATACGATTATTCGTTGCGGAAATCAATTATACCAAAACAAAAACGGGGCAGTTTTATGCCTGCATTAATCCGGAAATCGTTTCCCAATCAAAAGAAACTGAAGAAATTGAAGAAGGATGCTTGAGCCTACCCAACATCACCGGTACGAGCACCAGGAAAAAGACTATAACTATCACCTACTTGAACGAATACGGAAAAAAAATGAAAACAAAAGCGCGGGGACTACTCTCGTGTATTTTCCAACACGAGCTGGATCACCTCAATGGAGTATTATTCATTGATAAAGCAAAAAATATCCGCGAAAGAATATCGCCATTATCGCCATCCATATAATAATTCGCATATGCATAACATCAAATTTATTTTTTTCGGGTCAAATCAATTTTCCGTCCTCGTGTTAAAGCGCCTTATACAAAACGGTTTCGTGCCCGCGCTCACTATCACCGTACCCGACGCGCCTGTTGGAAAAAAACAAATCATCACTCCCCCGCTTATAAAATCAATGGCGCAAGAATTGCGCATTGCCATTGCACAGCCAACATCTTTGAAAAAAGACCTGTCAGCAGCACAAACAATTGCCCTGCGCCATCCTGACATAGGTATTGTCGCGGAATATGGGCGTTTTTTCAACAAAACAATCATTGATTTGTTTCCGCTCGGAGTACTGGTTGTGCATCCATCGCTTTTACCCAAATGGCGCGGTGTTACGCCAATCCAAAGCGCATTACTCAACGGCGATACAGAAACAGGCATTACCATAATCCAGCTTGATGAACATATGGACCATGGTCCGATTCTCGCACAAGAAAAAACTCCCATCGTGCCAGATGAATATTTTTATGAACTTTACGAACGGCTTGCGAATATGGGCGGGGACTTACTTTCATGCGTGATTCCGCAGTGGCTGAATAAGAAAATAATTCCGAAACCACAAGACGAAACCAAAACGACATTTTGCAAAAAGATCTCCGATATGTCACGCGAAGACGGCAGAGTAAACACTTCGCAACCCATTGAACAAACCTACAACCAAATACGCGCATTCAGTACTGAACCCGGGTGTTGGCTTGAACTAAGTATGAAAAACGAACAAACCATAACCATAAAAATTCTTACTGCACACATTGAGCACACCGATATACAACCAGAGGGACTTATTGCGCAAAAGGACAAATTCGGCATTGTCCAAAAAAACCGCATGCTTGTGTTTGACCAAATTCAACCCCAGGGGAAAAACAAAATGAAAACGCAAGATTTCCTGCGCGGCAACAAAGACAAGCTTGATATACCCGTTATTTAATCCTGTACAATAATTACAAATTCTCCTTTTGCCAACTTTGGATCATTTTTAATCCTTTCCAAAAGTTCATTTGGACTTCCAGAAAGCACTTTTTCATATACTTTTGATATTTCGCTTACCAGCATGACGCGACATTGCGGATGTCCTTTTTCCAAACGCGCAAGTGTTTTTTCAATTCTGTGCGGAGCCTCATACGCGACAAGCGGCAATTGTTTTTCTTCGCACAATTCTATTATTCCCTGGAAGTCTTTTTGTTTGTGCGGTACGAAACCAATGAACAAAAACTTATTCAAACGCTCACCACTCAAAGCAATTGCGGATGTCAATGCGCTCGGTCCCGGCACACATTGAATTTTACAACCTGCGGTACGAGCTGCATCAACTAATTCCGGACCCGGGTCAGAAACACCTGCGGTTCCTGCATCAACTACAAATGCCGCATCTTGAGTTTCAAGTATTTTTATGATGCGCGGAATACTTTGTTTTTTATTCGCTTCGGTGTACGAAATCAACTGCTTCTTGTGAATATCAAAATGACTCAACAGCCGCAGCGTATGCGACGGACGCTCGCATATAATAACAGGCACCTCGCGCAATACGCGAAGCGCCCGCATACCCATATCTTCAAGATTGCCAATAGGTGTGGCAACCACATATAATGTATGAGTCATGTATATGACTAATGACTAATGACTTGTTTGCTTGTTATTAAATACTGATTTATTATAAGGCGCTGATTGATACTGATATAGCTGATTTATACGGATCATACAACTTATTCACTCAAAAAATCAGCAACTTTTTCCAATAATATTTTTTCCCGTGATTCCATACCCATGAATTTTCGAAGCGCATCTTCTTGCGCACGCGCCGCTTCCCTACCGAGCCGCACAAGTTCATTGACGCGGTCAAACGCGCTTGACCCGATATGAGACACATAGGGACGAATAACGAAAACCTTATCATTGGCAAGACGAGCTTGCGCATGCGCCTCGCCAACCACTGACAGCAATACATTGATGACACGGTATACGTCCCATGGCTTGAAATTCAATTGACCTTGATCGCTGACCAGTTGCAAATCAGAAAAGGGCCTGCCCACATCAACACCTATCACGATATCCGCGCCCATACGAAAACATACATCGCATGGAATATTATTCAACAATCCCCCGTCAACCAAAAAATCATTCCCGTATTTACGCGGCGTAAACACAATCGGCACCGAACCGCTTGCAATAATGGCATCAACTAAATCTCCTGACGTGATATCAACTTCCCTGCCTGTTTTGAGCGATACGGCCACAGCAGTATACGGAGTTTTTAAATCATCAATGCGTATAACGCCAAAATATTCTCGCAGTAAACGCTCAACGCGCTCCATACTGAAAAGCCCGCCTTTCCCTTGCACATTCCACGGAACTTTTTTCATTTCAAAAAACGATTTCCATGGATGTTTTTCCAAAATAATCGCAATGTCATCAACACTCTTTCCCGTAGCGTACCATCCTCCCACAAGCGCGCCCATACTAGTTCCGGCAACACAATGAATCGGAATACCCAATCGTTCAATTTCCTGAATCACGCCAATATGTGCAAAACCGCGGGCTCCGCCCCCGCTTAATGCTAAACCAATTTTTTTCTTTCCGGTTAAACCTTTGTCCATACGCTGAGTATACCACGTGACAAGCCTGAATCTATGCTACATTGCGCATTTAGACCGTAAAAAAACTATGTATTATATCGTCTGGTGTGGGAATTAGCAGCGTTGTTTACCCTCCTCCGCGAGCGAAACGAGCGGAGGAAACCCGCCTGTAAGGCAATGGGATGCCTGGCCTTCGCAGTAGAAGCAGCTGCTTCTGCGGAGTAGGCAATGAGAGTTATACTCCGTAGCTTTAGCAAAAGATGGTACGCTTCGGCCGTGCGTCGCCAAAGGCTATGCCGACGGCACGAGGGTTCCGCGCGACGAAGTATGTGGAGAA
>MNWK01000009.1 GCA_001872485.1 Parcubacteria group bacterium CG1_02_44_31 | reverse complement strand
GACGAAGGAGAGCTCCTTGTAGCTCAATGGACAGAGCAGCGCTCTTCCCCGTCTGCCATAGTACCCCCTCGTAGTTCAATGGACAGAATAAAGGACTTCTAATCCTTTGATGAGGGTTCGATTCCTTCCGAGGGGACTTGTACAGCGGGCAGGTAAGGCGATGATGGGGTTCCCCGCCTGCGTCGGGCAGGGATTTCCTCCAGGGAGACAGTATGGTGGGGGTAGGCTTGGATAGCAGGAAAACTCTTTTAGGTATTGCTGACTTTGTTATTCCGGGGCATGGGAAAATGTTTAAAGTTGAGAAATAGACGTTTTTTCATATCCTTCAGGAATCGGGCATATTTTGTGCTATGCTATGCGTATATTGATATCGCGTAAGAATATGCATTGGTCTTATGGTTTTTCGCGGATAGCGATTTTGTGTACAGCAGGATTGAGTATTCTCGTTGCAACCGGGATTTTGTTTTCCATTACACCTGCGCGGGAAAAATTTTTAAATATTCTTACCAGTAATATTGCAGTGCAGCCAGTTATCATTGCAAGCCCAGCAAGCTTCATGCAAGTCCATTCGACGGATTCGACAAGCTCTTCACAAGCAGATTCGACAAGCTCACCGCAGGCAGGCTCGGGACAAGGTTCTATTTCTCAAAGTAGTTCAAGCAATCAAGTTGCGAGGATTTTGGGCGATTCATCGTATCAACCCGCAGATTCCAAAATAACATTTGTTACTACGCCGCCGGCTTCGTCAACGGTTTTATTTATGACGCCGCCGGTTGTGTCATCCGAAACAAAAAAACAATTTGCGCGCATTTTGATTTCGCAGGTTTTGCTTGAAGATGAACAATCAACGCGGCACGAATTCGTGGAATTGTATAATCCTAACGAATATGCGGTTGATTTGTCTGGGTGGGAATTGCGCAAGAAAACAGAAACCGGAACAGATTCGGTGCTCGTGTCGTCAAAAAAGTTTGCAGGAATAATTGCGCGTAATGGATATTTTCTTATCAGCAATCCTGAATACAGCCAAACAATTGGCGCTGACGAAGTATGGTCAAGCGATGGATACGGTGTGAGCAAAAATAACACTGTGTATATGGTAAATCCTGATGGCGGCATTGCGGATTTGGTTGGATTCGGGGAAGCGCAAAATTACGAAAGCGCAAGCGCGCAAAATCCGGACAAAGGTATCGCGCTCTCGCGTGTTTCCAGCAAAGATACGAATATGAATCAGAATGATTTTGTATGCGCAATACCTGTGCCGCGTAACACGAAATCAACAATTGGATTTCGCACTTTGGAAATAGTCGCATGCGCAAACCAAGGGCAAAACATTGCGGTTTCTCCAGCGCCAAGCCCAATTGCGAGTCCTGAATTATCTCCGTCGCCTTTGCCGAGCCCCACATTGGAGCCAAGCCCGTCGGTTGAACCAAGTCCAATGTTATCACCAACGCCATCCTTGATTCCAACACCATCACCGAGTCCAACAAGTTCCCCTCAACCAACCCAGAAGCTTTTAATTTCAGAAGTGCAAATAACAGGCGGGGCAGGGGAAACAAATAATGATTTTATCGAGTTGTACAATCCCAACGACGGTACAGTGAATTTGAAGGGATATCGGTTAGTGAAACGGACAAAAACAGGAGCATCAGATTATGCAATTAAATCATGGACAACTGATACGTTTATTTATGTATACGGGACGTATGTATGGGCGAATAATGATTTTGTTGAAAAAACAGCAGATGCCAGAACAAGCACTACCCTTGCGAATGACAATGCGATAGCGCTGCGGTATGGGTCTGCGGATACTGGGCAGATTATAGATAGCGTGGGGTGGGGTGAGCATACAGGAGTATTTTGTGAAACACAGTGTTTTGCGCAAAATCCCGTGGCAAACGAGGTTTTAACAAGGAAAAATATGCAGGATACGTATAACAATGCTTTGGATTTTGAAATACGATAATGGATATACGAAATGTATTAAACCATTACAAGCACTTTATTTTTTGTTAAAAGTGTGGTATAATGTAATCTCTTTCTCCTTAGGTAAGCCGGTTCATTTGTACCTGCGTGGTTGGCGCAGGGAGAATCGGCTTCCGAAAAATTCCAAGACCCGCAGATTGTTGCGGGTTTTGTTTTGACGAATATCACAATCTGTTTTATACTGGATACGCGGGGTAGAGAAGTGGTCATCTCACGAGGCCCATAACCTTGAGATCGCTGGTTCGAATCCAGCCCCCGCAACCATCCTTCGCTAAGGCTACGGAATGGTGTGTTATTTCTTATTGTGTAATGTGTAATGGAGATAAACTAAGGTACTCCGAAGCTTTATGGGTAGGATACCAGCCCCCGCAACTGATTCGACTCGTCTTGAGCGGTTCGACTCCGCTCACCGTCGAAAGACTCGCTCACAGCTATAGCAGCGAAAGAATCATCCTGAGCGAGTGGAACGAGTCGAAGGAATACATTTTTTAAATTTTTCGAGCAGTGACGGGCGTTTTGCAATGCGCGCTGTTTTGTATTACAATATATATAATCTATAATCTAAATCCCAAATCCCAAACCTTAGACTTTAAGTCCTAATTTCTTCAGCCAGAGGCTGATACGCCTATGGCGGAAAATCCTAAATACTAAACAAATTCTAAATCCTAAATCCTAAACTTTAAACTCTAAATTTTAAGCACTAAATTCTAAACTTTATGGATTTTGAAACATTGAGAGCATCGGCAAAACAAGAAATTGAACATATCAAGAATTTGGCTGAGCTGGAAGCGTGGCGGGTAAAATATGTGGGCAGAAAAGCTGAACTAACTTTGTTTTTGCGCAGTTTGGCGCATATGCCGCTTGGCGAGCGTCGCGCATTTGGTCCAAAAGCAAACGCTTTGCGCAAAGAATTTGAGCAGTTGCATCAAAAAAAATTATCAAGTATTGGCAATCAATCGCAGGAGAATTACGCGCTTGACATGACTCAGCCCGGAACGAAATATGACATCGGGCATCTCCATCCCGTAACGCAGGTCAAAAACGAGTTAAACGACGCATTTAAGTTTTTGGGATTTGAAATATATGAAGGACCTGAAATATCAAGCGAGGGGTATGATTTTGACAATATGAATTTTCCGGATGACCATCCCGCGCGCGAATCTATGGATACTTATTGGATTAAGCCCGAATCAGTTGGAAAAAGCGCAGGAGCAAAAAAGGGTTTTGAAAAATTGTGCTTGCGTCCGCATTTAACCGGCGTCAGCGTGCGGTACATGCAAACGCATAAACCTCCATTTCGGTTCGTGTATCCCGGCAGGGTATTTCGCAATGAGGCAACGGACGCAGGGCATGAGTGCACGTTTTACCAGTACGAGGCATTGATAGTGGATAAGGATATTTCGCTTGCCGGAGGAAAAATTTTGGTCAGCACGATTTTGGAACGGGTTTTTGGCGCGCAGGTAACCACACGCATGCGTCCGGGTTTTTTCCCGTTCGTGGAACCTGGTTTTGAAATTGATATGCAGTGTTTGAATTGCTCAGGCGCAGGATGTTCAATATGCGGAGATGGGTGGGTGGAAATGATGCCGGGCGGATTGCCACACCCCAATGTGTTGGCTGTCGGAGGCATTGACCCGAAACAATGGCAGGGTTTTTACATCAACATCGGGCTTGACCGCATTACTATGATGAAATACGGCATTGATGATATCCGGTTATTGCATTCTGGCGATATGAGATTTTTGCGCCAGTTTTAATCGCATTGATGAATATAACCACATATATATGTTAATAAGTTTGCGTGTTTTGAAAAAATATATTTCATTGCCTTCGCGAGTTTCTGCGGAAGACATCAAGTTGAAATTGACCACGTCAACTGTTGAGGTTGAAAAAATTGAAACGCAAGGAAAACAGTTTGAGCATATTGTTGTGGGTCGCGTCACGCGTATTGCGAAACATCCGAATGCGGACAAACTCAAATTGGTATTGGTTTCATTTGGGCCGGGAGTGGAACAAAAGGAAGTTGTGTGCGGTGGGACGAATTTACATGAAGGCATGCTGGTTGCATTTGCGCAAGTGGGCGCAATGGTTAGATTGCACGGGCAAGGCGATTTGGTCAAATTAGAAAAAGCGACTATTCGCGGCATTGAGTCTGACGGGATGATTTGCTCAGCAGGCGAAATCGGATTGGCCGATATGTTCTCGCGCGCCGAGGGAACTTGTATGAAGTCTGTCTGCGAAGAGCTTGCCGAATCTGCCGAGGGAGAGGTTGTTGATTTGACAAATTTGAAACTTCCTGTTGGCGAAAAACTTGCACGAGCATTGGGTCTTGACGATGTTGTGTTTCACATTGACAATAAGTCGCTTACCAACAGGCCTGATTTGTGGTCGCATTACGGCATTGCGCGAGAACTTGGCGCGTTATACGGGGTACGAGTGAAATCTCCTGCTGTGTACGCAAAAGCGCTATCGCTGAACAAAAACCAGAAATTGAAAATTGTTATTCAGGATAAAAAAGCGTGTCCGCGCTACATAGGCGCAGTTATTGCCAATGTTGAGGTTGCAGAATCTCCTGCGTGGTTGAAAAAAGAATTGGCTGCCGTAGGCATGAAGAGCATTAATAACATTGTTGATGTGACGAATTATGTTTTGATGGAAATAGGGCAGCCCTTGCACGCGTTTGATATTTCGCTTTTGCGCAAAGGCGCGTCTAAGATGCCGTGCATTATGGTGCGTAAAGCGCGCGCGGGCGAAACAATCACCTTGCTTGACGAAGAGGAAAAAACATTGACCAAAGATATGCTGGTCATTACTGATGCGCGCGATCCTGTTGCGCTTGCGGGAATCATGGGTGGTATGAAAAGCGGCATTCACGACCGCACCACAACCATCGTTTTGGAGGCTGCGAACTTTGACGCTATGCATATCCGTCGCACCTCGCAGGCGCTGAATATTCATACAGAAAGCTCCATTCGTTTTGAAAAAGCATTGCATCCGAAACTGGCAGAGCTCGGCATGCGCAGGGCAGTATTTTTAATCAAGCAATTGCTTCCCGAAGCGCAGGTGGTTGGGTTGTATGACCGTAATTATTTCAAGGGTGAGGATAATACCATACGCACCACGTATGATTTTATTGAAAAGAGAATCGGGCAGATTATTGGCAAGAAGAAAATCGATGCATTGCTTACCAAACTCGGGTTTACGATTGTATCACATGCTCATGGCAAAACGTTGCGCGTGCGCGTTCCGTGGTGGCGGGCAACAGGAGATATTTCTATTCCAGAAGACCTTGTTGAAGAGGTCGCGCGCATGTATGGCTATGACCGTGTGATGGAAAAACAGGAATTGGTGAATTTGAAAAAACCTGCATATCAGCTCGCATTCGACATGGAATCAAAAATCAAAACATTGCTTTCAATGGGATGCGGTATGCAGGAAGTATTTAATTATCCGTGGGCAGAGGAGGGTATTGCGGAAAAACTCGGCATTGTTTCTGGCTCCATCCCTCACGCCGGAAGACCATCCCGTACATTGCGGGATGAATGGCGTTTCGGGATGTCGCCCAATGGGCGAGAAAGTAGGTACCACGGGCTTCGCCAGTGGGGCTCCATTGAACTCATAAATCCGCCTGCGGGGAAAAATCGCTTTTTGCAAAACACATTGATGCCAAATTTAGTAAAAAATGTTGAAAGCAATTTGCGCTTTTTTGGAGAATGTAAGCTTTTTGAGCTTAGCCGCGTGTATCGGACGGGCATAGGAATATTTGATGGATGCGATGTGTTGCCCGCGCAGCCCAAGATGCTTGCAGGAGTTGTGGCAGGTGATGCAAAACAAGATTTGTTTTTTAACACAAAGGGCATTGTTGAAAGCATCGGCAGCTTGTGCGAAGGCGTTTTGGTCTCATTTGCGCCTGAAGATGGTATCGGATTTTTAGACCCGCATACAAGCATGCGTATTATGGCAAACGGGCGTGATGTCGGGTATATGGGCGCCATGCATGACGCGACATTGCGAAAGTTTGATTTTCACAACAAAGGCGTTGCGCTGTTTGAACTTGATTTTGAACAGCTGGTAAATGAATGCAGTGTCGTTTCCACAAAGAAATATCAGCAGCTTCCCAAATATCCGGCAATCAACCGCGATATAGCAATATGCGCAGAAAATGATGTGCGGTGGCAGGATATGGTTTCTCGCATGGAACACATTGACCCCATTGTGGCAGGCATAGAATTTTTAAGCGTGTATGATTTGGGCAATGGCAAAAAATCAGTTGCGTTTCGGGTAACGTATCGGTCAGATACGAAAACATTGCAAGACAGCAATGTAGTTGCGGCAGAACAGAAAATCATACGCGCGCTCCAAACTCATTTTCATGTTGAAATTCGATAAGTTCTATGGCTAAAAAAATTCTTGTCAAAAAACAATCAGGCGAACCAAAGAAAAACGCTTTGGCGCAGGGCGCGCGCGCGGCTGTTTCTTCAGATAATTCGTACGAGGCAAAAGATATTTATGTGCTTAAAGGACTTGAGCCGGTGCGCAGGCGTCCGGGCATGTATATCGGTTCAACAGGAACCGACGGATTGCATCATTTGATTTGGGAAATCGTTGATAACTCGCTTGATGAGGCGCAAAACGGATATGCCAAAATTATTGAAGTGCAGCTGCTGCCGCAAAACCGCGTATCAGTTTGTGATGACGGCCGCGGCATTCCTGTTGACCCGCATCCGCAAACAAAAAAATCAGCGCTGGAAACAGCAGCGTGCACCTTGCATGCGGGCGGAAAATTCGGCGGCACATCGTATAAAATCGCAGGAGGACTGCATGGAGTGGGGCTTTCTGTTGTCAATGCGTTGTCCAAATGGATGCGCATTGACGTATATAAGCGCGATGGCAAATGGGCTGGCGCATGGATGCAAGAATATGCGCGAGGAAAGCCAAAAGCGCATGTGAAAAAGCTTGGCGCAACAGACAAGCAAGGGACATTCATTGTGTTCGAACCGGACCCTGTGATTTTTTCCGAAATAAAGTTTGACATCAAGCACATTTTGGACCATTTGCGCGAGCAGGCGTATTTGGTGCGCGGCATCACCATTCGGTTTGTTGACGCGCGCGACGAAACCAAAGAGCCCATGCGCTATACATTTTATTTCGAAGGAGGTATTGTGTCGTATTTGAAATATTTGACCGAAGATGAAACGCCGGTACACAAGAATTTATTTTTCATGGCAAAGGACGTTTCCGATATGCATATTGAAGTCGCCTTGCGCTACATCGACGATGTGCAATCACTTGAAGTTTCGTTTGCAAATAACATCAAAACCGGGGAAGGGGGCATGCATCTGACCGGATTTCGTTCCGCGATTACGCGCGTCTTGAATGATGCGGCAAAAGAATACAATATATTTAAAAATGGAAATGAGTTCTCAACCTTGACCGGGGACGACGTCAGGGAAGGATTGGTTGCGATTGTGCACGTGAAATTGCACGAGCCGCAATTTGAGGGTCAGACCAAAGCAAAACTCGGTAATCCAGAAGCGCGTTCTGTAGTTGAAAACGCAATGAATGCAGGGTTCAAGGAATTTTTAGAGCGAAACCCCGATGACGCAAAAGCTATTTTGGAAAAAGTGGCGCTTGCGGCCAAGGCGCGCATCGCGGCAAAGACCGCAAAGGATTTCGTGCTGCGCAAAAGCGTGCTTGAGGGTTCGTCGCTGCCGGGCAAACTTTCAGATTGTCAAACGCGCAAAGCTGAAGATGCGGAAATTTTCATTGTTGAGGGACAATCCGCTGGCGGTTCGGCAAAAGAGGGACGCGACAGGAGATTTCAAGCGATTTTGCCGCTTCGTGGAAAACCGTTGAATGTTGAAAAATCGCGCTTGGATAAAATTCTTGCGAATGAAGAAATTCGGTCGCTTATCGTGGCGCTGGGAACCGCAATTGCGCAAGATTTCAATTTGGCAAAACTGCGGTACCATAAAATCATCATTATGGCCGATGCAGATGTTGACGGCATGCACATTCGGACATTGCTGTTGACGCTGTTTTTCAGATATTTTCAGGATATGATTACACAAGGGTATTTGTATTTGGCACAGCCGCCGCTGTTCAGAATCCAAAAAGGAAAAGAAATCAGATATGTGTATTCGGACAAAGAAGAAGAAAAAGAAAAAGCGATTCAGGAAGTTTTGAAATTAGTCAAAGCAGAACCGCAAAAACAAAAAGTTGAAATCCCAGAGGCAACGGATGAAATTGGAGAAACAGAAACGGGTAGTGAAGATATCAGTCTGTACAAAGGCGCGTCTGTTCAGCGCTACAAGGGCCTTGGAGAAATGAATCCTGCGCAATTATGGGAAACAACTATGAATCCCGATACGCGCGTGGTCAAGCAAGTGACGATTGATGACGCAGTTGAAGCAGACAGGTTGTTTAATGTACTCATGGGTGACGATGTGCTGCCGCGCAAAAAATTCATTCAAAGCTACGCTACCGAAGTAAAACAAGTAGATATATAAAATAAAATCCTAAGTCCAAATGTCAAATTTTATTTTTATGCCCCGTAGTAGATTTTGAACATCCCGCAAAGCGGAATCCCACTCAACCATTTGCGCTCGCGCGTAAAGGAAAGCACTAAATCCTAAGCACTAAATTCTAAACAAGCACCAAATCCTAAATTCTAATGTTCAAAACAGTTTGGAATTTGTGACTTGAGATAATTTAGAATTTATTTAGGATTTAGAGTTTAGGATTTAGGATTTAGGAAATGGTAAGCCCCGCAGTAGATTTTTAACGAGTTACGAAGCAACAAAAAGAAATTACGGGGTATCGCAGAAAGAAATAGTCCACAAAATTCACTACGTGGTATGCAATATCATATTGAAAATGTCATAATAGGCGAGAACGCGCCGCAAACAATCAGCGCAATTATTGAGATGCCGCAAGGGAGCCAAAACAAGTATGAGTTTGACGCGCGTATCGGAGCGTTCGTGCTGGACCGTGTGCCTAAAAAACAACTGCAATGCCCGTTTGATTATGGATTTATCCCCCAGACGCTTTCCGAAGACGGCGACGCGCTGGATATTTTGGTTATGGGAAGCGAACCGACATTTGTGGGCTGTGTGGTTGAAGCGCGGCCCATCGGCGTTTTAATTATGCTTGATGATAACAAGCGCGACCACAAAATTTTAGCAGTGCAAAACAAAAATCCGCGTTTACAGAACATACAAAAACTTTCAGATGTGAAACAGTCGGTGCTTGATGCAATTGCGAAATATTTTTCCAAATCCGCAAGCTTTAAAAACGAACCCATTGAAGTCGTGGGATGGCAGGATTTTGATTCAAGCCGCCAGGAAATCATTGCTTCGCACGCGCGGTGGGAGCGTGCGAAAAACAGTCAATCTCATCCATAGTATAAAAAGCATGGAGCTTTCAGGGCGAAGCCCGTGGTACGTGCCTGTCCTGCCTGCGCAGGCAGGGCTGCCTTTTCGCTCTTTATTTGACTTATTTCTATCCATTTGATAATATTACAGTGTAGAAACAACAAAAATATGCGCAAAATTGATTTAAAAAATGTAGTCTGGAAAGAAGGCAAATATTATGTTGCTCAATGTTTGAATGTGGATATTTCCAGCTTCGGTAAAACCAAGAAAGAAGCATTGGCGGCTTTAGACGAGGCATTAAGGTTATATTTTGAGGATACAAAAGTTCCGAAAGTGGTGAAAATTGAAAAACCGGAACTTGTCAAAGCGTCAATCTGCAGTGTCTAAACTCTGCTCATCTTTGGAAATCATCAAAGTCCTTCAGAAAAAGGGCTTTATTTATATTTCGCAAAAAGGCAGTCATGCCAAATTTAGAAAAATCGGAAATCCAATTTTGACCGTGATCGTTCCGGCTGGCAAAAGAGAAATCCCTTTCGGAACTTTTAAATCAATTTTGCGCTAAGCCAATTTGACCGAAGATGATTTCAGGCAAAAATAAGTCAAACCTCCTTTATTCTTAAACGTTAGTTTGATTCCAGAATCTAACGCAACACTGATGATGCGGGGGGGGCGTGGAATTTGACAAGGGCGTGTTTGGTTGTATAGTATACATAAGGCCGCAGGGCCTTTTAAGATTGTTTGAAATCAACGAATAACTAATTAGTACGAATTTGCGAATAAACGAATTATGATTATTGGTTACTCGTTGGTGTAACCAATTTGGAATGGCTAATTACTACCTACCTGCCGTAGGAAGGCGAATATACGAATGTGATATAGTTGTGTAAAGTCCTATGAAACTTATTGAATCATTGAAAGTTTATATCAAAGGCGTTGCCGAGGAAGCGCGCCGCATCAGTTGGCCGTCGCGCAAAGACGCAACCAGGGATGTGATTGCGCTCATTGTTTTTTGCGCGATTGTCGCCGTGTTTTTGGGCGCGATTGACTTCGTGTTTTTGCAAGGAGTGGGAATATTCATTACAAAATAACAATATGACACTAATATACTAACGGCGACGAATGATACAAATAATACGAATAGGTGCATTTATTAGTATCTATTCGCATCATTAGTACACATTTGTATATTGGTATCTTTTATTCATTTGTAGTATGCCAAAGCAATTGGGAACTCAAGAGCGGAACTGGTATGTGATTCATACATACTCCGGGTATGAAGACGCGGTTGCGCGCAATTTGCACAGGCGCGCGGAAACGCTTGGTATGCAGGATAAAGTGTTTAACATTTTGGTCCCCAAAGAAAAAAAGGTGAAAATAAAACGCGGCAAGCGCGTGAACGTGGAAGAAAAACTTTTTCCCGGCTATGTGTTTGTGGAAATGATCGTGGACGACGAGTCATGGTATGTGGTGCGCAACACCCCTCAAGTGACGGGATTCGTGGGCGCGGGCGTCACACCGACACCGGTTGATGCCAAACAAATGGAAGAAATTATGCGCAGGGTATCAGGCGGGGAACCTGTATATGTTTTGGACGTGCAAGCAGGGGATTTGGTGCGCATTACCGACGGGCCGTTTCGCGATATGGAAGGCAAGCTGGATGATGTGGATGAGGCGCGCGGACGGGTGCGCGTGATGGTAGCCATTTTCGGCAGGGAAACGCCGGTAGAGCTAGATTTTTTGCAAATTAAGAAACTGTAGACAGGGATCAGGTATCAGTAATCAGGAATCAGGTATCAGTAATCAGGAATCAGGTATCGGTAATCGGTAATCAGGTATCGGTAAATAAAGATTGATTTTCATGGGTATTGGGCTGGAAAATTTAGAAATTTATCAGTTGGCAAAAGATCTCGAGATACGGGTTTACGAATCTACGAAGGAATTTCCCGACGACGAAAAATATCGCAGCATCGATCAGTTACGAAGATCGTCATCTGCCGTAGCGAATAATATCGCAGAGGCATATGCAAAAAGAACCGTCAAGGATAAGACCCATATTCTGCGCGATATCGCCATCGCAGAAGCAGAGGAAACAAAAAGCAACTTCTCGAGATGTGCTGACAAAAAGTTTGTATCCCCAGAAAAAGCTGTTATAATGGCAGAACAGTACACGATTCTTATGAAGCGTATCTATGGTTATATAAAGTTTTTAAAGAGTAGACCCGATAACTGATGCCTTATTACTGTATTATGGCAAAGACAATTAAAACAAAATTGAAATTGCAGATTCCTGCTGGTAAAGCAAATCCCGCGCCGCCGGTTGGCCCCGCATTAGGGCAGCATGGAGTCAATATCGGTGATTTTGTGAATAAATTCAATACCGCGACGCAGGATCGTATAGGGGATATTATTCCGGTTGAAATCACGATTTACGAAGACCGGTCGTTTGACCTTGTGTTTAAAACTCCGCCTGCGTCGGATTTACTGCGTAAGGCCGCCGGAGTATCATTGGGTTCTGGCGTGCCGAACAAAAAGAAAGTTGGGAAAATAACAAATAAACAGCTTGAAGAAATCGCGCAAAAGAAAATGCAGGATTTGAACGCGAATAGCATTGAAGCAGCGAAAAAAATAATTGCAGGCACGGCGCGTAGCATGGGCATTGAAATTGAAAAATAGATGTTGTAGATTTTCAGATTTACGAGACGCAGAGAATTGCAAAAAGGGGCATATGCCCCTTTTTGCAATTACGCAATGCGTGTTATACTCTTTTCATTGTATGGCAAAACATTCAAAGCAGGGATTATTTGTCGTGATTGAGGGCATAGATTTTACTGGCAAGGCGACACAATCAAAACTTTTACTGGAACGATTGCGGAAATTGGGTATTAAAACTTCGTATTTTGATTTTCCGCAATATAAACAACGGTCATGCACGTTTGTCGAAGATTATTTGGCAGGTGAATTTGGAGACGCAACGAAGCTAAGCCCTAAAATTTCAAGCATATTTTTTGCATTAGACAGATTCGCCGCAAAGAATAAACTAATTCAGGCACTGGCGGATGGGGTAGTAGTGGCAAACCGTTATTCAACTTCCAATTTTGGCCATCAGGCAACAAAATACAAAACAGTGAAAGAAAAAATACGGTTTTGGAAATGGTCGCGGCAGCTTGAATATAATTTTTTGAAACTTCCAAAGCCGGACATTGTTTTTATTCTTATGCTGCCTCTTGCCGTTTCTTTAAAATTGGGGAGATCGCGTAAGAGTTCAAAGTATGTTTCGACGCACGGGAAAACGACTGATATGCATCAACAAAGCATGAAACATTTGGCCGGGGCTCGAAAGAATTATTTATTACTTGGGAAGATGTATCCGAAAATGTGCAGGATTATTGATTGTTATGACAAGAAGAAAAATTATATCTTGCCACCGGAAATTATTGCGGATAAAATTTGGGCTGTTTTACAAGAATCTATTCATTAATTAATTTTTAATTGACTTTTATGCGTTTTCCAACATTTGTTTCCAAGTTATTTGAACGCGTGCGGGTGAACAAAGTCATCCGCGTTTTGATTTTATCTGATTTTTTCCTGTTTTCCGGCGTGGGGCTGATGAGCCCGATTTTCGCGGTTTTCATTACCGAACAAATTAAGGGTGGGTCAATTTCAGTTGCGGGATTTGCCGCGGCGATTTATTTAATGTGCAAATCTTTGCTCCCGATTCCCATTGCGCGCTTTATGGACATTCAGCGCGGAGAAAAAGATGATTTTCGCGTGATGATGTTCGGGTCAATCGTGATGGCGCTCGTGCCGTTTGTGTATTTGTTTGTGCGTCTGCCGTGGGAGCTGTACGTGGTTCAGGCCATATACGGCATCGGCGCCGCGTTCGCGTTCGTCAGCTGGCAAGCGATTTTTACGCGCCACGTGGATAAAGAAGATGTGGCGCTTGAGTGGGGTGTGTATAACACCTTAACGGATTTGGGCGGAGCCGCGGCTGCAGGTATTGGCGGCGCGATTGCGCAAGCGCTTGGGTTCCATTTGTTATTTATTTTAACCGGGGTCATTTTGCTTTGCGGCGTCGGGGCGCTGTTCGGCATTGCGCGCAGGTTTACATAAATCAACGAATAACGAATTAGTACGAATTTGCGAATAAACGAATTAGAGTATTATTCGTTTTTAAGAAATTCACGGACAAGTTTGCGTGCTTGTGAATATGTTTTTATCCAATGGATAGTTGTATCTTTTTTCCCACCGTGTGCGGAAAACCATGTCATTTGTCGTTTTGCGTAGCGCCAAATCGCAGTGATTGATTTTTGCTCAAATTCTTTGCGGCTCATCATGCCTTTTATATACGCGTACGCATACCAATAGTGCAAACCGAATTCTTTGAATCGCTGTTCGGAAATGCCTGCGCGTACGAGCATGTGTACTTCATCAAGTAATCCCGCTTTAAACCATTGGTTGAACCGTTTTGTAATTGCGGAGTGCAATATAGTCCGCTCTTTTGCAATTCCTAAAAATAAGCAGTCAAAAAGTTTTGCGCCGCGCGTAAGTTTTGCTTGGACATGCGATTGCGCGATTTCAATTGCGCGTATCAGGCGCCGGGGGTTATGTGAGTCAATGGTTTTGACGCGCTCCGGGTCATATGTTTTCAATAATGCGAATAGTTGCAAAGGTGTTTTTTTCTCAAGCTGTTTTCGCAACCGAAGATTCGGTTTTGCTTTTGGGAATATCAAATTGTCAGTAACTGCCTGAACCCAAAACCCGGTTCCGCCTACTAAAATTGGAAGCTTGCCCTTTTTCGCTATGGCCTTAAGCAATGGGATAGCTTTGCGTTTGTATTGCTCGGCGCTGAAGGATTGTTTGGGGTTGCGGAATGCAAGCAGATAATGCGGAATACCCGCCATTTCTTTTTGTGTAATCATACCAGACCCGATTGTAAGGCCTTGGTATATTTGGCGCGAATCAGCTGACACGATTTCTGCGCCAAATTGCTTAGCGAGTTTGATTGCAAGCGATGATTTGCCTGACGCAGTGGGGCCAACAATAACGACAAGGGGAATTAATCTATTTTTTTTCGATTGTTTTTTCAGCATACAAGAATTGTAACATGAACAAAATAATCAAATCCTGAATCTTGAAACTTGAATCTTGAAACTTGGAACCTGAATCTTGAAAAAGTGTAAAAGTCAAAGCGAAAAATGCAAAACGAGGAAGCGTAAAATGTAAAACGCAAAACGAAAAACGAGGAAGCGTAAAATGTAAAACGCAAAACGAAAAACAAAGAAGCGTAAAACGCAAAACGCAAAACGTAAAATAACGATTCAAAACCTAAAATAGATTTAAAAAACAGAGCTTTCCTTTACGCGCGAGCGCAAAGGGTTGAACGGGGCTTCACTTCGCGGGTCACTGCATAGCGGGATTCCGTTTGCGAGAAAATTCCAAATAAGCTCCAATATTCAAAACATAAAAAATAAAAACAATGCTTCCTCCACGTGCGTTGTTTTTCAAAAACCGAATTTCCAACCATGTTTATTTCTTCGCGCTCGCTTGAGCATAAGATCGGGCGATCGGTCTGGCCACAGGACATCAGTTAAGACTTCTTGGGCCAGCATGTCTGCTGGCGGGGTTGAGTCATTTTTTCTTCTGCGTTTTATTTCTAAATTCTTTACGCAGAAGGCCGTGCCCTCTTTTACAAGATACAGAAGCTCAACGATGCGCGGTTTTTTCCATTTCGGTTTCCCCCTGCCGTTCGACCAGCTGAAGAAAATTACATACCTCAGCCGTTTATAGACAGGATCGTCTTGGAGCATTTCATCTTGGAGATGCTCCAAAAGATCCATTTGCCATGTCTCCATGATATCCTCCTTTCGCAGGTTTTATGAATTGAAGCATATTTATTTGTTTTAGTCAATACACAGTGGTAATGATTATTTGTTTAGTGCTTTGCTTTTTGTATGATTTCATGCTATTTTTGTTTAAGGTCGGGTAATTATTGTTTAGTATTTTCCGCCATAGGCGGATCAGCCTCTGGCTGAAGAATTTAGGATTTAGGATTTATAATAAGGTATGGGTGGGACGCCAACTAGACATCACACAAAATCACGGAGAAATAAGGGGCGCTCGCATTTTGCGTTGCATCCGCTTAATCTTCGGGAATGCCCGAAATGCCATTATCGGATTTTGCCGCATCAGGTATGCGTGAATTGCGGATACTACAAAGGTAAAGAAGAAGTGGATGTGATGAAAAAACTTGATAAAAAAGAGCGCAAGGAACGGGAAAAAGTCATTGCCGAAACAGAAAAGAAATAAAATCAACGAATAACGAATTAGTACGAATTTGCGAATAAACGAATATACGAATTTACGAACGATGAATAAATCAGCCGAATAAACGAATCTGCGAATAAACAAATTTATAGCCGCAGATGTAAATCAGCAGGAATACGAACTCACTTATGTTCATTGATATTTTGGTTGTTGATGTATGGAGATTTGTTCAAGATTCAAGATTCAAGTTTCAAGTTTCAAGATTTAAGTTTCAAGTTTCAAGATTCAAGATTTAGGATTTGTTACGTTATGGGTTCACGGCACATATCACGTTCAATCGCTGTCCAAACTTTGTACGAGTTTGATTTCAATCTCTTTTCGCGGGGCACCGCACAGCGGGGCCCCGTTTCGCGGGACAGCTGGAAGCAGATTTTGAAACGAAACATTGCGGAGTTTGGCCAAGACCTAAAAGAAACGGAATTTTGCACGCGTTTGGTTGCCGGCACGTTAGAGCATCAAAAGAAAGTTGACGCGATTATTATCAAAGCAGCTCCGGAGTGGCCATTAGAGAAAATCAATTTGGTTGACCGAAATATTTTGCGTTTGGGGCTGTACGAGCTTTTATGGGGCAATCATAAGGAAGTGCCGGAACGCGTTGCGATTGACGAAGCGATTGAACTTGCCAAGTCATTCGGCGGTGACTCGTCAGGTAAGTTTATCAATGGTGTGTTGGGAACCGTATATCGTGAAATGGGAAAACTTACCATAAGCGATCACCAGCCCGCAACACGCGGTGACATAAAGCAAGAAGAAGAAATATAAAGGTCGTATCAAATAAATGTCAAATGACAAAGTTCAAATTTCAAATCAATACCAAATGATTCAAAACCAGAAACAGCAATTTGAATCTTGAACTCGGTTTGACATCGGACATTTGACGCTTGACGTTTAGTAACATCGGATGTTTGGCATTTGACATTTGAAATTTGACATTTAATAATTATGGTTTGGGTATGACATTTGCCGTATTAGAAAAACGATTGGGAGTTCAGTTTCACAACATGGCGTTGTTGGAAGAGGCAATGACGCACCGTTCGTATTTGAATGAAAATCCCGCGTGGCCGCGCCAGCATAATGAACGTTTGGAGTTTTTAGGAGATGCGGTGCTTGAGCTTGTGGTAACCGAGTATTTGTTTGGGCGCTATACAAAACCCGAGGGTGAGCTAACCAGTTTTCGAGCCGCGCTGGTGAATGCGGAAAGTTTGGCCGAAACATCGCGTGAACTCGGCATAAATGATTTCTTACTGCTGTCTCACGGAGAGACCAAAGACACGGGACGGGGTAGGCAGGAGATTTTGGGTAACGCGTTTGAGGCGCTGATTGGGGCATTATATCTGGACGCGGGGTATGACCATGCAAAACAATTTATTGAGCGGACGCTTTTACCAAAACTTGACCGCATTATTTCTCAGGGTTCGCATCGTGACCCCAAAAGCACATTTCAAGAGCAATCCCAAGCGCGCGCGGGCGTAACTCCTGCATACAAAGTATTGCGCGAGTGGGGGCCTGATCATGAAAAGAAGTTTCTCGTTGCCGTGTTCTTGAACGAGGAAAAAATCGCACAAGGCGAGGGATTTTCAAAACAAGAAGCAGAAGTACAAGCAGCGCAAAAGGCGTTGGAAGCGAAAGAATGGAATAATGAGTGATATGTTGCGTTCATTAGAGATTCAAGGTTTTAAATCATTTGCGGACAAGATTGTTTTGAAATTTCCTACACGCATTACCGCGATCGTGGGTCCTAACGGGTCGGGCAAGTCAAATGTGGCTGACGCGTTTCGTTGGGTGCTTGGGGAGCAAAGTTCAAAAAATATCCGCATCGCGAACGCAGCTGATGTGATTTTTAACGGTACGCCGCAGCGCGCACAGGCTGGATTCGCATCCGCGGCGTTGACATTTGATAACAGCCGCAAAATTTTCCCTGTTGATTTTTCTGAAGTTGCGCTGGCGCGCAAAGTATATCGGGATGGTGTGTCGGAATACGCAGTGAACAAGAAACAAATGCGGCTCAAAGACCTGACGCAGATTTTGGCAAGCGCAAAACTTGGCGTCAAGGGCATGGGTATTATTAATCAAGGGGCAGGGGATGTGTTTTTGCGCGCAAGCCCGATTGAGCGTCGGGAAATGATTGAGGAAATGGTGGGGCTCAAGGAATACCGTTTAAAAAAAGAAGACGCCGAACGTCGGATGAAAGCAACAAGCGAAAATATCGCGAAAGTCCAGAACATTTTACTTGAGCTTGAGCCAAACCTCAGGTTGCTTCGCAGGCAAGTGGCAAAATGGCAGTCGCGCGCGGAAAAAGAGCACGAGCTTCATGAATTATCCATTTCGTATTTTAGCCATAAGATTTGGGATTTGGAGCATTCGTTTTCTCATATTCAGTTATCCGATAAGGACGCCGATGCATTGCAAAAAGACGTTGATGTGCTGCGAAAAGAAATTGCCGAACTTCAGGGAACGTTTGCAGAACTAGAGTATGAAGACCCGAGCAAGCGCATTGAGCGTGAGCGCGCGCGAAAAGAAATTGCCGAACTTGAACGCAAAAAATCTGATTTGCTTGGGATTATCGGACGGCTTGAAGGGCAGAGTGAGGTGTATCGCAGTCTGGCAAAAACCCAAGCGGGTTTTGATGCTTCGCAGGCGCAACAACAATTTGAAAAGGTACTTACATCGCTTCGTTTTATTGTTTCGTTGGATGCGGTTTCGATTATGCGCGAAAAGATTCAAAATGTGATTTCCGGGCTTGAATCGTTTTTATCTTCGCATCAGCATCGGCTCAAAGACAAAAATGAGCAGTTACAGTCGTGCACGCAGCAGCTTGCTGAAGCGCAAACCGAATTACAAAATGTTTTAAGCGCTTTGGATAAATTTTCATCAGAACTGGCGAAATTCAATCAAGCACAGACCGAACAATCAAAACGATTCAAGGATGCGGTTAAGGCTATGGAAGCGCACCGCGACCAACTTCGCGAAAAAGAAACCGCGCTGGAACACATACGGTTTAATCGCGAACGTAAAAAACTATATGAAGATGATATCAGACTGAAAATGCAAGAAGCTGGATTTGCGTGGGACGAATTTGTCGTTGCGCACCGCGATGACATCAATCATGCCGAGGCTCATCCGATTGTTGTTGCGGACGTTGAAATGAGAATAATTCGGCTTCGCCGCGATTTGGCTGTTATGGGAGAAATTGACCAGGAAGTGGTTGCGTCTTGCGACGAGGCTTCAAGGCGTTTTGAATTTTTGACGCATGAAAAACAAGACCTTGCGTCAGCGCTTGAGGATTTACAAACCTTGAATCAATCGCTTGAAGAAAAAATCACCGCGGGGTTTGAACAATCCTTACGCGCGATTGACACGGAATTTAATCGCTGTTTTCAACTGATTTTTGCAGGTGGAAAGGCGTCGGTCAAAACCGTTAGGGTCGGTATAAATCAAACGGAGGGAGAAATGGAAGAGATGGAAAAGGAAGGAGGGGCGGTGGGAGATGAAAGGGAAGGGATGAAGAATGAAAAAGGAAAGAAGAAAGAGCAGGGTGAGTTGGGTATTGAGTTTTCCGTGCATCTTCCTCGCAAAAAAATCAAGTCGCTTGAAGCGCTTTCTGGCGGGGAACGGTCGCTTACGGCAATCGCGTTGCTATTTGCCATTATTATTTCGGCAAAACCGCCACTCTTAGTTTTGGATGAAATTGACGCAGCGCTTGACGAGGCGAATTCCTGCACATTCGCGCGGTTGCTGCGGGATATAGCGCATGATGTGCAATGTATTATTATTACGCATAACCGTGCCGTGATGGAATCAGCTGATGTGTTGTACGGAGTTACCATGCAAGACGGCTTGTCAAAAATATTTTCTTTGCAGTTTACACAAGCGCAAGAGTTTGTGGGACAAGACCGAGTAGCAGAAGTTCAATAGCGCTTCGCGCACAATGACCGAGATTCAGGATTCAAGATTTAAGACTTAAAAGGTAAGCGTAAGATGTAAAACGCAAAACGAAAAACAACAACTCAGAACGCAAAATATTTTTAGTTTTAAATTATTATTTTTAACTTTTCGCTTTACACTTTTCGTTTTACACCGTTCCAAGTTCCACGATTCACGATTCAAGAATATGGTGTATTATATAAAAAAGGATTCACGCGTACTGAAAGCTAATTAATAATGTAACGAGAATGAAGCTTCTTTTGACCTTACCCGGAAAGTCTTCGTCCATGCAAAGTCGGGTAGGGAATTTCAAACGCAGGGCGTTTGTCGGTGTTTCGGCTATCACGATGATTTTGGGCGTTACCCTTATCGTGACCATGCTCGGCGTAGGTATGGGACTTTTGAGTTATTTTGAAACTGCGCGCGGATTTTCATGGCAAAAAACGCAAGAGGCGTATTTTGTCGCGCAGTCAGGAGCATACGAGGCGTTGTATCGCATATCGCAAAATAAATATTTCGCCACCACGAGCGCATCATTGCTCGTGGGCAACGGAACCGCGACATATCAAGTCGAACAAAACAAAGATGAAACCGGGGCGACAATTTCCGGCATATATATGATTACCTCAACAGGTGTTGTATCAAACACGCGCAGGCGCATTCAGGTGAAGGCTGCTGTTGATAGCGTGACAGGCAAGCTTATTGTCATTTTCTGGCGCGAAATAGCGATATAGTTCAAGATGCGTATTGTGCAGCTAATATTTTTTTTGACATTTCAATAGAATACAATAGAATACAAGTAAGGTAACGAATTCGAAGAATTAGTTAAAAACTCTTTACGGGGTATACTATACTTAATTTCTAAATACTAAATCCTAAATACTTCAGCCAGAGGCTGATCCGCCTATGGCGGAAAATCCTAAACAAATTCCAATTTCCAAAATCCAAAACAGTGTCTTCGCAAGAACAAAGTTCTTGCGAAGACGAGGGCATTAAATGCTAAATCCTAAACTTTATGACTCAACCAACATATATCCAGCAATTTGTTGATAAACTTTTGCCCCAGCAGGAGTTTGCCGGGTTGGATGTGGGGGAAAAATTAATTTCATACCTGCTGCTTTCGCGCTACGATCTTTCGGTGCGCCAATTTGCTGAAGTTCCGCTTGCTCCGGGTACGGTGGTCAAAGGGGAAATAAAAAATTCCGCAGCATTCATACAAGCGCTGCGTACGCTGCAGGAAACAATTCATTGTAGGAACAACGCGTGTTTGCCGTTTATCGTGAGTTTGCCGTCCGCAAATTTCTTTTTGAATGTTTTGGAATTGCCGGATATTCCGGAAGCATCGTATGAGCAAGCGGTGAAGCTCAATATCGGTCAAGTGTCGCCGATTCCGATTGCAAACGCATATATGGATTGGCAGAACTTGGGCGTGAATTTAAAAACGCTGCAGCGCGAGTTTCTCATTGCAGTCGCGTCGCGGCAGCGCATTGACCCGTATCTGGACGCGTTCCACCAAGCTCAACTTCAACCCCTTGCGATTGAATCCCGGTCGCTTTCGCTTTTGCGGTTATTTACATATTTTTCACAAACCGTTGAGAAAAATGTGACGCTTTTGATTATTGATGTGGGTCAAGACGGCATTACATTTTTGGTTGGCAAGCAGGGCAAACTCTTTTTTGATTCTTATGTGTATTGGAACGAAATTCCGGAAGCGCAAGACGGAACCATTACGCAGGATGATTTGCAAGCTATTATGCAGCGCGAAGTCAGGCGCATTTTGGAGTTTTATTCGCTTCATACGGAGGAAACGGTGCATAATTTTTCAATTTTTTCTCCGGTGTTGAAATCAGAGCTTACTGAATATATTATGAAAACATTTTCCATCAGATATATTCCGGTTGCGCTTCCGGATATCAAAGAAAGTATTCAAAAACAAAGCAGCCCAAACAAGTCAGACAGTACGATTTTGACAGGAAGTTCTTCGTCTGTTGATTTGTACGCGGGATTGATTGGCCTTAGCGTCAGGGGAAGTTTGGTTCCGCGCGAGGACGACGATATTGTCAGCGTGATGCCCGAACATACGCGCGAAATTTATAAATCCACGCGGATGTATTCTTTTGTGTCGTTGTGGACCAAAATCGTATGCGCGACTTTAGGAGGGTTGTGCATTCTTGCGGCAGCGGTCTACGGCATGACGCTTCGCGAACGGCTGGCCGCGCAGCAAAGTTTGGATACATTTAATAAAATGCCGGAAATCGGCCGCGTGACGCAGCTTGAGCAAGAGGCAAAAGATTTTAACGCATTAGTGGATACATTAGACATAGTGAGTAAACGCACGCACGGGTGGTCGCCGTATATGGATTGGATTGTATCCGCGTCCCGCACTGCTGGTATCACGATTACGCGTATGTCGCTTTCGGAAAACGCATCTGATATCCGCATATGGGGCAAGGCATTGAATCAGCAAGCGGCATTCAATTTCCGCTCGGCAATTGAACAAGGCGCAACATTGTTTGGCAAAATTGACTTGCCGCTTTCATCATTTGCGCAAACGCAGCAGGGAGTAGAGTTTATGCTAACAGCAGCTTTGAAATAATGGAATCATGAATCATGAATCAT
>MNWK01000013.1 GCA_001872485.1 Parcubacteria group bacterium CG1_02_44_31 | reverse complement strand
CGAACTGGCACGGTTTTGAACCAGCGAACTACTTCAACGCTTTATTATCTATTCACCCTTTTTGCATTTTTGTTATATTTGAATGGTTTATTGATTTTGTTATACCTTTGTTATACAAGAATGGTCTATTAATAATATTTGATTTGTCCCTATTTAGAACGATCGTCCCAAATACAGACAAATCAAATTTCTTCATGCCTTACATATATACTACGACATGCTATTGTAATTTATAAGAAATCCAGTGCTTTTCTTTTTTCGAAAAAGTAAACAACGCTGATAATTCTTACATATGAAGCATACGATTGAAGAAATTCAAAAACTCGCAACAGATATTCGAAAAGATGTTATTCGTATGGTGTCGCATGCGGGTTCAGGGCATGTGGCTGGCGCGTTGGGTATGGCGGATATTTTTGCAGCGCTGTACAGCGAAATTGTGCACCATGACCCGAAAAATCCATTATGGGAAGACCGTGACCGCGTGGTTGTTTCAAACGGCCATATTTGTCCGGTGCTGTATGCGACATTGGCGCACGCAGGATATTTTCCGCAAAGCGAACTGATGACGTTTCGGGAGTTTGGCTCGCGGCTTCAAGGCCATCCGTTTCGAACCTCGCTTCCGGGTATTGAAACAACCTCGGGCCCATTGGGGTGCGGTATTGCGCAAGCAATCGGCATGGCATTGGCCGCAAAGCTCGATAATAAAAAGTATGATATATGGTGCATTGCGTCTGACGGGGAAATGGATGAAGGAAATACTTGGGAAGCATTGATGTGCGCTGCGAAATACGGCTTGAACAATCTGACCGTGATTGTTGACCGTAATAATATCCAAATTGACGGGTTTACGGAATCAGTAATGCCGCTTGAGCCCTTAAAAGAAAAATATGAAGCGTTCGGCTGGTATGTGCTTGAGATTGATGGACATAACATTGCTGCAATTATTGACGCGTGCGCTATGGCGCGGTCAATTTATGAAAAGCCGGTTATAATTATTGCGCACACGATTCCGGGCAAAGGCGTTGATTTTATGGAATTTGACCCCGAGTGGCATGGTAAGAGCCCTGATTTGCAAGAAACCGAACATGCGTTGAAGGAATTGCGAACACTTAAAGGAACAATTGAAGAAATGTAATTACTATGCTGAATACGCTTTTATATCTTAATCAGAATTTGTTTACGCAGCAGCTTGAGCGTAGTTCCATGCGCGCGGGGTTCGGAAGCGCGTTGCTTGAGCTTGGCAATACGCATCCCAATGTAGTGGTGTTGACTGCAGACCTGCGCGCTTCTGTGCAATGCGATGCGTTTCGCAATGCGTTTCCCAATCGTTTTTTTGATGTTGGCGTTGCGGAACAGGACTTGGTAACTATTGCATCGGGCATGGCAGTATCGGGTAAAGTTCCTTTTTGCGTTTCGTATGCCGTGTTTTCTCCCGGCAGGAATTGGGAGCAAATCCGCACCACTGTTGCGTATAATAATGTGAATGTGAATATTGTCGGTTCGCATGCAGGGCTTATGACCGGCCCTGACGGCGCTACGCATCAAATGACCGAAGATATTGCTTTGATGCGCGCGATGCCCAATATGGATGTGGTAACGCCGTGCGACGCGATTGAAGCAAGTAAGGCAACGCGCGCGATTGCAGATGTGAATCATCCTGCGTATTTGCGGTTGGCGCGTCCGGATGTAGCAATTATTACCACGCAGGATACTCCATTTTCCATTGGCGTTATTCAAGCGTTTTGGGTTCATGACAATCCGCAAGCGACCGTTTGCGCGTGCGGTGATATGGTATATTACGCGTTGCGCGCAGCATACGAATTGGAACAACAAGGAATTTGGGTTGAGGTGTTAAACATTTCCACAATAAAACCTCTGGATACCAAAACACTTTTAACCTATGTTAAAAAAACCAATCGCGTGGTTACCGTAGAAGACCATCAAAAAGCAGGGGGCATGGGAAGCGCTGTTGCGGAATTTTTGTGTGAAAATTATCCGGTTCCTATGATATTGATTGGCGTTGACGATGCATTCGGCGAATCAGGGCAGCCAGAACAGTTGCTTGAAAAATACGGACTGGGCGTTCATCATATCAAACAGGCAGTTGAACATATTATTAAAATCAAACAACCCGTATGAAAAAGAAAAGACAGGGGAAAAGCAAAAATTTCACCCACGCACCAGTTCCGCTAAGCGGGACGGTGCGGGGTTCTGCCCCTCGGAACCCCGAAAACAAAGGAGCCGCGGGTGTGAACCCGCGGGGCTTCACTACGGGATTTGATGTAATAACTTTAGGAACAGCAACTCTTGATGTGGTCATGCATGTTGTCGCATCGCTTCACCGCGTTGTGAAAATTATTGCGTCCGGCGATATGCAGTGTTTCCCGCTTGGGTCAAAAGTTGAAGTTCAGTCAAGCAATATGCACATTGGTCCCGGGGGCGGCGCGACAAACGCAGCTGTGACTTTTTCGCGCCAAGGTTTTAAAACTGCATGCATTGCCGAAGTTGGCAAAGACATATTTGGTGCGTTGATTGTTGAGCATATGCGCAAAGAGAAAATTCAGCCGTTTTTTTCCGTCAATACACAACTTCCCACTGCCTTGAGCATGGTTGTAGTTCATCGTGAAGGAGAACGTACGGTATTCGTGCATCGCGGCGCGTCAGCTAATCTTTCGTACAGCGAGATTCCATTTGCGGATATTGAAGCAAAATGGGTGTATTGCGCGCCCGGAGGCATGCCGCATCGGATGGTTGACAGGGCACTTGAGCATTTTCATCGCAATGGGTCGCGTGTAGCGTTGAACCCATCAAAACGGCAATTGAAATTGGGAATAAAAAAACTAAAACCGTTGCTGGATATGGTTGATGTTTTAGTGCTTAATCAAGAAGAAGCATCGTATCTTACCGGCATTTCACAGGAAAACGAACAAAAAATATTCAAAACATTAGATAAGGCAGTCAAAGGAATTGTGGTCATGACACGCGGGCCAAAAGGGCTTGCGGTTTCAGATGGAAAACATGTATGGACCGCAGGCATATACAAAAACAAACGCATTATGGACCGTTTGGGAGCAGGCGACGCGCTCGGTTCCGGGTTTGTTGCGGGATTAATGCGCAGCCGCATGGTTGGCGCTCCATTTTCTGATGCCGCAATCAAGCGCGCAATCAGATTGGGAAGCGCCAACGCAACATCAGAAGTTGAGCAACTGGGAACGCAAACAGGAATTTTGACTCAAAAGCAATTTGAAACGCAAGCGCGATGGGGAAAACTCAAAATCACACGCACAGACGCATAAGGTCATATGGAATCATTTGAAACAATTGCGCAGATTTTGAAAACCGATAAAGATATTATCAAAAACGTGGCTGCGTATGCAGAGCGTTTTTCGGGGAAAATAAATGTGCCTGATACGCTCGTTGCCCATATGCAAAACGCAGTGCAGGCAACATGCAGGGCATTGGCAATTCCGCAGGATGCGGGCTCCAAACAAGTATGGGATTCATTGGAGCAAAAAGTTGCGCAGCATGAAACGCTTTTACGTGCGGCCATAGGTATCGGAAACGAATGGGCAGACGAGTCGTACCAAAAAGTTTTGGATTTTGCATATGCATATGTTAAACCGGGCCGCGGGCTGTTTTTAAAAAACGAAAAAGCGATTGAGCTTGTCAGACAAAATCCTCCTGTTGAAATCATGCGGTTTTTAGGATATAGCGATGTGGAGGCGATGATTCAAAACGAAAATATTTTTGATATTTTTTCCAGTTTGCGTTTTGGCGAAAACCAGCAGTGGTTGAACACCGTATTTTTCAAACCGTATGCGGATTTACAGCCCAGTGATTTTGAAGAACGCGATGTGCAAATAAGAACGCTTCCGCAAAAATACGCTTCGCTTGCGCAATCATTCATAAAAAAGAAATACCATAATTTGAGCCACTTGAAAGAACTCGGGTTGTTGTTCATTATTCCAAACGCATGGCACCAGGCAGGACAGCTGATGAAAATCACGACGTTAGCCGTGCATTATTTGTACGAGATTTCGTTTTACGCTGACATTGTCAAACAATACGCAGCCGACACAGATTCGTTTGCGCAAAAGCTTATATCATTATTGCGTGGCGATGTGCTTGAACCTAAAATCGGTTTATCTTCTTCTGATTGGCTGATTACACAGCGGTATTTGGAAAAAGAAGACCCATTTGAAATCGGGCTTATGGTTGCGCATGTCAATCCTGAATCAGTGCATTGGGCAAAAGCGCAAAAAACATTTTCAAGCGTTTCGCCAGAATTCGCATTATGGAACGATTTGGATTGGGTTGGATGGGAATACAAAGATGAAGCAGGCCAGCAAAACTTGGTGAGTTTTAATCTTACTGATATTGCGATGAGTTTGGCAGATGTGGACAAGAAAAAATATACCTATCATCAGCGCGAAGCATTGTGGAATAAACTATTCGCGTCGTACTATGGCGAAGATGTATTGGAGCAGAAAATCAAAGAAAATATCGCGAGCGGAATAATCAAGTTGTAAGGAAGTTGGCCATTTTGCAGTTGCGTTTATTGGTACCGATAGTTTATTTACTCCGGCGGTAAATAGCTATCTATACTCTCGCCCCGACGGTCTCCGTAAGGCGAGATACCGAGCCCGTCGGGGTTGCGATAATTACCAACAAATGCGACTGTAAAATGTAATTTCGTATAACAACGAGTTAAGTGAAATAATTTAAAATATTTCCTTTTATTAATTGCTGAATTCAATAAGTAATTGCAACGTTTGTGCGTTCTAATAATACCTCAAGCGGAGTTTTTCCGCTATGTCTTTTCCTCGGCCTGGTATTCAGCAGGTATTCTACCCGTCTGATTTCTTCATCTGATACTTTAGAAAAGTCGGTTTTCTTTGGAAAGAAACGGCGAATCAGCCCGTTCGTATTCTCATTTGAACCGCGGTCTTGGGAACAATATGCTCTGGCAAAGTAACATGAAATATTTAATTCTCTTTCCAATTCAGCATACCCGAAATTCTCTTTGCCCCGATCCCTGGTTAATGTTTTGCGAATTTGTTTTGGTACCACACTCAATCTCTCATTCACTACCCGATTAGATTCAGCCGCTGTACCGTCTTTCATTTTGCCGATGAATACCACACCTGATACCCGTTCATTAATGGTTTTCAGGC
>MNWK01000007.1 GCA_001872485.1 Parcubacteria group bacterium CG1_02_44_31 | reverse complement strand
ATACTCAAGTAACAAATCCAAAACTTAAAAATATTAAAAGTCCGTTATAATAAGTAAATTGTAAGTTTTTTAGATGATTTATAAAAGATGGCGCAAAAAATTTTTAAAAAACTTTTGGCGAGCGAGCAAAAATTGGGGGAGTTCAAGGGGAGGAAAATTTTTGCCCGCGAGCCGTCAGCAAAATTACGAAGTAATTTTGCGTCAATCAGCGTCAGGATTTTGCTGGAAAAAAGTTCTGACATCGTCTAGTAGACACCACCAATCGCAACTTTCGCCGTTTGATGAAAGCATTGCCTCGCGGCTTCGGGGCAAAATACATTCGGATTATTTTGAAAATACTCCACAGAGTTATTTCTAACTAGGTAAGTTGCCAACCTGCCTGCCTGCGCAGGCAGGTTGGTCCACAGACAGGGGCGGGGGTTTACCACGGGTCGGACACCCAGAGCGAGAACCTCCAAAGTATTAAAGTATTAGTGCCGAGCCGAGGAGTCGAACCTCGCACGCCTGCCTCTTCAGGGCAGCGCTCTACCGATGAGCTAGCTCGGCCCAACTACGTTCCGACGGCGCGTCGGAACTTCGATGAGCTAATATATTCTATGTCAAAACATCATTTTTCATCCTCCTGAAGCCAGGACACTATTTTGGTGAAGAAGAAAGCTACATAGGTAATGTATGCGTATTGTATTGGATTTTGTATTTTAGCGCAAGCCCGTGTGTATTTTTGTTCTTTGGAAAAGCCTGAATATGAAGAGGGATAAGAATCTAAAAAACAAGAATAACTTCGTAAGATTCAGGAAATTACCGGTGGGCAAGTGCAGGCGATTACGCGATTTTTATCCATTCGACAACTCTGTCAGATAGGGTTATTCATGATTTCGTTTTATGAAGTATCAGGCGATTATTTATTCGCAGGGATTTACAGAACGTTTTTCTGTGGATTGCGCACATTCCGTGTTTGCGAATCAATCGCCGATGTTTGAGCGTTCCATATCCTTTGTGTTTATCAAATGCGTATGCTGGATATTTTTTCGCAATGCGCAGCATATATGTATCGCGCGAAACTTTGGCAATGATGGACGCGCACGCAATGGAAAATACTTTTGCATCTCCTTTGATAATTGTTGTTTGCGCGACAGGAATATCAGGAATTGGGTCATTGCCGTCAACAAGAGCGTGTACGCGCGTGCGTGGAACGTGTGTGCGCAGTTTTTTGATTGCGCGTTGCATTGCCACGAAGTTCGCTTGCCTGATATTGATTGCGTCAATTGTTTTTGGTCCTACGAATGCGGTTGCATACGCAAAATACGGAATTGTTTTCATCCATGCATGAAGCGCTTCGCGCCGGCGTTGAGAAAGTTGTTTTGAATCTTTGACAGGAATGGGCGGTTGTGGCATTTGCGTGAATCCGTTGGTTGCGCAAAACGCGCACGCGACAACAGGACCTGCTAATGAGCCGCGCCCCGCTTCATCCAAGGCAAACACAAGCGTTTTTCTCCGTTGCCAAAATCTCTTTTCATGTTTACAATCTGGTAGCATATTCATCAGTGACGCGTATATACGATATATACGAATGGAACGTCAATTATGTCTTGTTCAAAATTCCTGAGCATAGCGATGGCATGCGGGCATGTCCGCGCATGCAGGCGAATTGCGAATAAATACGTATTTGCAATTTGTAGATTAGCATTAAATCTCTAAGTTTGTATAGTATATTTTTTATGTCATTCGTCCATCTTCATCTTCATTCGCATTATTCGCTTTTGGACGGCATGTCCAAAGTTGACGACATTATTGCGCGCGCGAAAGAATTAAATATGGATTCCATTGCGATTACCGACCACGGCAACATGTACGCCGCAATTGAGTTTTACAAAAAAGCAAAAAAGGCGGGCATTAAACCAATCATCGGATGCGAATTGTATCTTGCGATGCGCACTATGTACGATAAGGAAGCGCAAAAAGACAGCGATTATTTTCACTTATTGGTATTCGCGAAAAATATAACAGGATATCGGAATTTAATAAAATTGGTATCTCTTGCGCACTTGGAAGGTTTTTATTATAAACCGCGCATTGATAAAACAGTTCTTCGCGAGCATCGAGATGGGCTTATTGCGTTATCAGGTTGTTTGACTGGAGAAATTCCACGCGCATTGTTGAACAAACGATATGACCTTGCGCGTAGGTTAGTTCAGGAATATCTTGATATTTTCAGCAAGGAAAATTTTTATTTGGAACTTCAGCACCATCCCGAAATACCGGAGCAGATTATGGTAAATGAGGAAATAAAAAAGCTTGCAAAGGAATTTAATTTACGAGCCATACTTACCTGCGATTCGCATTACCCGCGGCCCGAAGATCGAGACGCGCATGATGTGTTTTTATCCATTCAAACCAAATCCTTGGTTGATGACAAAGAGCGCATGAGCATGAAAAATGCGGATTTTTCCATTAAAGACCCTCAAGTGATATGGGATGATATTAAAAACGACCCAGATTTGGTTCTTGCGTTTCAAAATACTTCTCGATTTGCGGAAAAATGTAATCTGGAACTTGAGTTAGGGACACCTATATTCCCTCAATTTGCTGTTCCGGAAGGAGAAACACCCGAAGGGTATTTGCGCAAGTTGGTATGGCAGGGAGCTGAACGAAAATACAAGGAAATAACGACGGAAATTAAACAGCGCATGGAATACGAATTGAACATTATTATCAACAAGGGTTTTTCCGATTATTTTTTGATTGTGTACGATTTTGTGCATTGGGCGCGCGAACAAGGAATTTTGGTTGGCACGCGCGGTTCAGCTGCCGGTTCTGTGGTAGTGTACGCCCTTGATATTACCGATTTGGACCCCATTCAATACAATCTTATTTTTGAACGATTTTTAAACCCTGAACGCAAAATGCTGCCCGATATTGACATTGATATTGCCGATGACCGCCGTAACGAAGTCATTCATTACATTGAGGATAAATACGGGCATGACCGCGTTGCGCAAATTGTGACATTCGGCATCATGAAAGCGCGCCTTGCGGTGCGCGATGTCGCGCGTGCGTTAGGGCTTCCATACAGTATTGGGGACCAGATTTCAAAATTGATTCCGTTTAACGCGACGCTTGATGAGGCATTGGCGCACGTAAGCGAGTTGAAAGATTTATATGACACGAACCCTGACGCAAAAACCGTGATGGATTACGCCAAGCGGTTTGAGGGCGTGGTGCGGCACGCGTCAACGCATGCGGCAGGCGTGGTGATTGCGCCCGGGCCGCTTACGGATTACACGCCATTGCAATACGCCGCGCGCGACGACTCGTCAATTTGTACACAATATGATATGTATGCAGTGGAAGATATTGGCCTTATTAAAATAGATTTATTGGGACTCGCAAACTTGACTGTTTTGAAAAACGCAGAGCGTATCGTGCGCAAGATTGCGGACTCTGAATTTGATATTTTACAGGTCCAGGACGGCGACCGTGCGACGTATGAGTTATTGGCGCGCGCGGAAACGATTGGCATATTTCAGCTTGAATCATCCGGCATGCGGCGGTATTTGAAAGAATTGAAGCCGACTATTTTTGAAGATATTTTGTCTATGATAGCGCTGTATCGCCCGGGACCGATTGACGCCATTCCTGATTTCATTGCTGCAAAGTGCGGGCGCAAGCAAGTCGCATACTTGCATCCGTTGCTTGAACCGATTTTGAAATATACATACGGCGTGATTGTTACCCAGGAACAAGTGCTTGAAATCGCCAGAAAGTTTTCCGGACTTACATACGGCGAAGCGGATATTTTACGCAAAGCAGTTGGCAAGAAAATCAAAAAATTATTGGATGAACAACGCGACAAATTTGTGCAAGGGGCGGTGCGAACTCACGGGATTAAACAAGCGCTCGCGGAAAAAGTGTGGGAATTCATTGAGCCATTCGCGCGATACGGGTTTAATCGCGCGCACGCAGCTCGGTATGCGCGCATTGCGTATCAGACCGCGTATCTCAAAGTGCATTATCCGCAGGCGTTTATGGCAGCGTTATTGACATCCGATTTTGGAAATCTTGACCGTATTGCTATTGAAATCACCGAGTGTCATCGTATGGGCATTACGATTGTGCCGCCGAACGTAAATAAATCATTTGCGGAATTCGGCGTTGACCAGGAAACGAAAAATATCATTTTCAGCTTGGCGTCTATCAAAGGTGTAGGCATGGGAGTTGCGGAAGCGATTCAGGAAGACCGCAAAACGAATGGGCCGTATCTGTCTTTGACTAATTTTATTGAACGCATGCCGCGCCAGGTGGTGAATAAAAGAACTATGGAATCTCTGATAAAGTCCGGCGCGTTTGATGTATTTGGCGAACGCGCGCAGCTTTTGGCAGGAATAGACCAGATGCTGCGCGTGAGCGACTCGTTGAATAGGCAACAGTCAAATAATCAGATGGGGCTTTTCGGTCAAGGAACGCGCGGCGGAGGAAACGCGGTGATTACGTTACCGCACGTTCCTGCAGCGACCGTCAAGGAACGCATGGCATGGGAAAAGGAATTTTTGGGATTGTATGTATCCGATAATCCGCTTGCGAACTATGCTGGAATGCTTGCGAAACTCGCAACACCGATTTCGCGGCTTACGCTTTCTATGAACGGCAAACGCGTCAAAATCGGCGGTGTGATTGCAAGTTGCCGCAGAATCGTGACCAAAAACGGTAAACCTATGCTATTTTCAAATTTGCAAGACTGCTCAAACAGAAAAATGGAAGTCGTTGTTTTTCCCGATACGCTTGCGAAAAATCCCCAGTTGTGGCAAGAAGATACGGTTGTGGTTGTAGAAGGACGGCTCAATACCCGCGACGGGGAACTCAAGATGATTTGCGAAAAAGCACTTGCGGTGAGCTTACCGAATCCAGAAGCAATCGAAACCGTATAGGGCTTTTATCCCTTCAGCCAGAAGACCATCCCGCACGTTGTGGGATGAATAGCGTTTCGGGATGTCGCCCGAATGGCGAGAAAGTAGGTACCATCCCGCCGCAGCGGGGTGGGGCTCCATTGTTTTTTATTCAAACCTCGAGTACAATACGCATACCCGGTTAGAATTTTGTGTATGTATGTAGTTATGCGCGTGCGCGGGTAAATCCAACACCGCTTTTGCGTTGTAAAAGTGGTGCGTGGGTAAACCCCGCACTATCCTTGTTAGACAGGACTGGTGCGTGGGTAAAATTTTAACAGGGCATACTATGAAAACGTTTGTGAAAAATCTTTTTTTGGTCGTGATGTTTTTCGTTTTGCTTTCGATTGTTTTTTCGCTTTTTGTGCAGCCGAAAACGAAACCCGAACAGACCATTGCGCTGTCGGAAGTCGCGCGCAAAATCAACGCAGGCAGCATCAAGCAAATCGCTGTCAATGATAATGATTTGATTGTTACGGATGCGTCAGGAGCGGTGTGGCATTCGCAAAAGGAAAGTGAAACGTCATTGACGCAATCGTTGGCGAACTTGGGCGTTGACAAAACAAAGTTGAGCGCGGTGAGCGTCCAATTGCAAACAACGAATGCTGGAAATTCGTTATGGCTTACGATTGCGATTCAGGTCATTGTTCCGTTTGTACTGGTGTTGGGGCTTTTGTGGTTTATGTCTCGCCAGACGCAAAAAGGCATGGCGCAGACATTTAATTTCGGCAGGGTGAATTTGAAATTGTTTATGAATCCTAAAGAACGCATTACATTTAAAGATGTTGCGGGATTGCAGGAAGCGAAAGAAGAATTGCGCGAAGTTGTTGATTTTTTGCGGCATGCCAAAAAATTTCTGGATTTGGGAGCGCGTATTCCGCGCGGGGTATTGCTTATGGGCGCTCCGGGAACAGGAAAAACACTGCTGGCACGTGCTGTTGCAGGTGAAGCGGGCGTGCCGTTTTTCCACATTTCGGGGTCTGAATTCGTAGAACTTTTTGTAGGGGTTGGCGCGAGCCGCGTGCGCGATTTGTTTGCAGTTGCAAAAAAGGCTTCTCCATCTATTGTATTTATTGACGAAATTGACGCAGTCGGGCGCGAACGCGGCACCGGGCTCGGGGGTGGGCATGATGAGCGCGAGCAAACACTGAATCAAATTTTGGTTGAAATGGACGGGTTTGACCGTGAAACAAATGTGATTGTGATTGCGGCCAGCGTCACGGGCGATACGCCGGTTCTAGTTAAACAAAATGAGGAACCTAAGCTTTTGCCGATCTCTGAAGTAATCGATGCTTATTACCAAGAAAAAGAGGGAAATGTTGAAAAGTCAGCTAACGGGCTTGAAGTGTTGGGGTTTGAGAAAAAACCAGGGGGAGATAAAAATATCTATTTCCAGAACAGTGCTTTTAAAAAAGTGCGAAGCGTGTTTAGACATAAAGTAAATGAAATTTACGAAATTGAATATAATGGCGGGAAAATAAAAACTACCGGGAACCATTCGCTTTTCATTAGAACCCCTCGGGGATTGAAGAAAAAATTAGTTTCTGAAATGAAACCGGGCGAAATTTTAGTAAATTTGCCATACAAAGTAAACCAAACTACTAAATTTAAAGAAATCAGGGCTCATCAATTTAATCAGGAGTTCAACTTAGAGCTTCCAGTTTGGCAACCGCTTTTTGAAAAGTTTGAATCAGTAGATTTTGCCTATCAATACGCCTTGGCCCGCACCAATGAAATTCCCCAAACTAAACTTGGCGAACAACTTGGTTTTTCTCAGAGAACAATTGGTAAATGGCAACAAGGGATATGTGGCCCGCGAGCTCTGTCAAGGAATTACTATCAACACAAAAATACCTTGCCCGAAAAAGTGAGGGTTACCCCAGGGCTAATGCGACTTTTTGGATATTATGCGGCAGAGGGATACTCCAGAAAAGAAATTGATTTTTGCCTGAATATTAACGAAAAAGGGAAAATTGCCGAGATTAAAACACTAATGAAACAAATTTTTAACTTGAAGCCGGACACAGAAAGAAATATCACTCATAATGCCGTAAACATTGTTTATTATTGCAAGCCATTGGCGGAATTTTTTGCTTATTACTGCGGTAGAGGAGCCCATCATAAACATATTCCTTCTTTTCTGTTTACGGCGCCAAAAGAGTATTTTATTGAATTCTTAAGGGGTTATGCGAATGGAGATGGTTGCCTGGTAGAAAAAGGAAGAAATAAAGGAAACTTAGTTTTAGTTTCTGTAAGCAAACGATTGCTCTTAGAGCTAAATTGGCTTTCAAGAATGCATGGTTTCGAACCTTCTTTTTCTGAATTTAGAAATCAGGAAGGAAGAAGAATTAATAATGGCAAGCCACTGAAATCTTCTATCGCTTATCGATTAGAATTCTGGAAAACTACTAATCCTTTTAAAAATGTAGAAAGGAAAGAAAGTCTTCATCCATTGTCCAAAATAAAGAAGATTACTAAATTGCTATACAAGGGGTATGTTTACGATTTTTGTGGTTGTGAGAACGAAGCATTTTTTGCCGGTGAAAAACCAATTCTCGCTTCAAATACGAATCGTCCTGATGTTCTTGACCCAGCTCTTTTGCGACCCGGACGATTTGACCGCCGCGTGGTATTGGATTTGCCCGATATCAAAGAACGCGAAGAAATCCTTGTTTTGCATATGAAAAACAAAAAAGCAGCGCAGGGTGTGGATTTGCGGCGCGTTGCGCAACGCACCCCGGGGTTTGCCGGAGCTGATCTGGCAAATGTGGTTAATGAAAGCGCGATTTTGGCCGCGCGCAAGAACAAAAAAATCATTGACCAAATTGATTTGTTTGAAGCAATGGAAAAAGTCATCTTGGGTCCGGAACGCAAAAGTCATGTTTTGACTCAGCGGGAGCGCGAGATTACCGCGTATCACGAAGCAGGACACGCATTGGTTTCAACCATGCTTTCGCAGGCAGACCCGGTGCATAAAGTTTCCATTATTTCACGCGGCAGGGTCGCGGGATACACCTTAAAACTTCCGAATGAAGACCGCCATTTGTACACGCGCAAGCATTTATTGGCTGAACTTGCCGGAGCGCTTGGCGGATACATGGCGGAAAAAATCGTATTTAAGGATGTGACAACCGGCGCCAGCAACGATTTGCGTATTGCGACCGATTCTGCGCGCCACATGGTGATGGAATACGGCATGTCAGAAAAATTTGGTCCTATTGCGTTTGGGACATCGTCGGAGTGGGTATTCTTGGGGCGTGATTTAGGGAGCGAACGCGATTATTCGGAAAAAGTAGCGCAGGAAATTGACCAAGAAGTACGGTTGCTGCTGGCTGACGCGCAAACGCAGGCACAGAAGATTTTGATTGCAAAACGTCCGATTCTCGATGCGATTGCAAAACGTTTGATTGAATCGGAGACAATTGAAAAAGAAGAATTTGAGACATTGGTGCGTGCGTATGCACGCAAGCCCAAAAAAACGGGTTCTCCCAATAATAAAACCTCGGCATAAAACTGATTTTCAGTGCTCGTTTTTGGAAAAATTCGAACTCATTTTAAAGAAAATTGTTAATGTGTTAGCTCGCCCCGCCTCTGGCGGGGCTCGCAACTATCGCGCGGCTAACGCTGCGCCTCCGAAAAAGTCGGCTCGAACAAACAAAATCATGATTGATTTTGTTTCTAAGAAAAACGCAAAAATTTTAAAGAACTTTTATTAACTCAAATGACACACCCATTGGAACCAGCTCAGATTGTCTCCTTGCTGACGAGTGCGCCATTAAAAAAGACAATCTGTCTATTTACTGGTTCCAAATACAATATACCAATTTCAATAATAGTCAGCAATAACAAAAAGTAGGCTTTATATTTGTCATTATTCTGGCTATAATATCAAAGGTATTTATTATCAGACTTAATACAAAACTGTGGATACAAAACTATTAAAATTTTTCTATAAATGGCACCGTTTTGAGAAACAAAATAACATCGATATAATTGATTTTGATTTAGTCCAACAAGGCAAAAACATTCCTGACGCTTTTAATAGTAGAGATGATGTTGAAAAGGAACTTCTACAACTTATAGACGAATATAATGCGATACCCAATAAAAATGAGTTTATATCTTCCAAATTAATTGCTTGTAAGTATTATTTATCTGCTCTACAGGGTAAGAAATTCCCCTTTGGCGAATACGTGTCTAATACGATGGGTATAGTTCCTAAGATAATCTCAATAAAAGTTTTGGAAAATCAACTAAAAACTACCGCCGATACCTATAAAACGATTGGTTACAGTTATGAAAAAGCAGGTTTAGAAAAATACGAACACGAAAATCAACTAACACAAAAAGAAATAGAGTTAACTTTTAAAAAATTTCGTGATGACATTCTACCCAAAGTAATCAAATGGTTAAGGTTACAAGTCGAGTTGAAATACAAAATCAAGTTTGTTGATATAGACACCTATTGGATGAACTGGATTTCAACAGATGAAAACGGAGAAATACTTTTGCAATATAACTTAAACAATAGACATAAGTGGCTCAAAGGGTCAACCGAATATCTAGTTTTTCATGAAATATGTGCTCACGCGCTACAAACTTTATCTTGGAAAAACCAAATTATTAATGGAGGGCTCAATCCATTTGTTGGATTAACGACTGTTTTTTCACCCGAACAGTTTTTTCTTGAAGGAATCGCCGAATCACTATATTATTTCTATCCATCGAATCCGTTTTCAGACTACGGATTAGCGTCACTACATACAGACCATCTTTATTGGCTGGTGATGAATAATGCTCACATTATGGTTAATTCAGGAGAATCCATAAATAAAATTGTTCAATTTATTAAAAAATATTTACCGACTAGAAAAGAGGAAGAAATAGTAAAAAACCTAAAGGAGAGAGTTAATGATCCATTATTTAGAACATATCAATATATTTATGGGATTGCCCTCTATTACCATAAACTAATTGCTGATAAGTTAACTAACGAACAACGAAGACAATATGTTCTTGATATTTATCAGAATGTATACAATCCTAAAACGATTATAGATAAGTTTCAGGTTGAGCTATGACTTTTGAAAGCGATTGCGGAGCAATAGCAAAATCGCGCGCGAAAAAAATAATTGCCATGATTTATCAATCATGGCAAAAAAGATCGGCTCGAACTATTCTTTATTTAATCGGCGGCTCTCGGCGGACTTGAATTTTCCCTTTGCGGCGTTCGCATCGGGCGGCGGCGTTGCGAGCGCCGCACCAAACGATTTCGCAATTTCCCAAATGGTGCGTCCGGATGGGATCGAACCATCAACATCCACTTTATAAGAGTGGCGCTCTACCATTGAGCTACGGACGCATTGTAAGGGGCGTTTTACGTATTGTTGTGTGGAGCGTAAGCGACTTGGAACGTCAGACGTTTCTTGGCTGGCAGCAAGCTGGGCTTGCGACGCAGTAAGCTGGGTATTGATTGCATTGTAGCCATTTTAAACGCGTTGCGCAAGCAATAGTTCTTGTCAAAAAGGCCCTGATAGTATCCGTATGCTTAAGCGCATCCATTCTTGACAAACAGTGAGTTGATTTTCTCCTTGTTCATTTGTACAATAGGGGAGTTAATGTATGGCTGAACCTCAAGGGTCATTTTTCACCTATAAGCAAGATACGCAGCGAACTGCGCTGATAGGCGTATGCATCAGCGTTGTGTTTTTGTTTGGTATTATCTTTTTGTATGCGAAAACTGGAGCGGTTACGCGCGATGCGTTGGCGTTGCGCCAGCAATTAGTTTCAAGCAATCAAGTATTTAATCAGCTTGCAGCGCTCCAGGCGCAAAGTCAAAAAGCCAAGGTATTGGAGCAACGATTCAATGCAATTTTCCCTGACAACGAGTCGGTTCTTCAAATTACTTCCCAATTGGATCAATTGGCGCGCAAAAATAAAGTCCAGCAAACTTTTTCGTTCGGCGCTGAATATGCTGGAGATGCGCATACACCAAAAGACATTGGATTCAACTTGATTGCGCAAAGCAGTTTGTCCGATTTCGTGCGGTATATACAATTAATAGAGCAGTCGCCGTTTTTTCTTGACTTTGGAGCAATAGAAATAAGTAAAACAGACAGCGGGTATCAGGCGAATACCGCGGGACGCATTTATACGCGCTAACTTTTTATGGCATTATTCAAAAAAACAGGCGGACTCAAAATTTCGGTGACAAGAAAAGGAAACCAAGCGTATTTTGCAATTGCGTGCGCGTTCGGGCTTGTGCTCATTGCAGGAGCGGGATATAGTATCTGGTATTCGGTTCGTGTTGTGGAATCCTTGTTTGTTCCTTCGTATGGAGCCGAGTCCCACATAACCAGTTTTAACCTTGATGCGGCCAGCAGCCAGTTGAAGCTGCAGGATTCGTACTGGGAATTGCAGCAAATAGCATCTTCCACTCCTTCTGTGACTCCTTCTGTAACTCGGTAACTAATGTACAGGGATTAAACTTAGTAATAGAACACGCCTGAAGCTTTATTTGTTAAGTGCATAGAAATTTTGGGTGTGTAGTTCAGTGGTAGAACGCAGTCCTGACTTGCCCGCCGAACAAACCGAAATTTTGGATGCGTAGTTCAATGGTAGAACGCTGTCCTGATAAGACAGAAGTCGGAGGTTCGATCCCTCCCGCATCCACTTAATCCAAAATTTCGGCTCGGCTTTGGCAGGCGGGTAAGACTGAAGTCGAAGGTTCGATCCCTTCCACACCCACCAAAACTAAGAAGCGTTGCGGTTGTTTTTTCCTCAATTCGCGAAAAACAATAGGAGAGGAATAAGAAACAGAATTTGGGCCATTTTTAACAGAGCAAACCCCTTGCCTTGTTTTCTCCCTCACGCCAGAAGGCCGTCCCGCGCGTTGCGGGATGCCTGCACGCCGAAGTGCGTTTTAACAACGCAGGCGTGGATGAATGGCGTTTCGGGATGCCGCCCAAAGGGTGAGAAAGCAGGCCTGCCTGCGGTAGGCAGGCGTGGGGCTCCATTTGCCAGCTGATTGTATGTTATAATGAAATAATACATAAGTAATGTATAATGTACGAAGATGAGGTCGAACATCTTCAGTATGTAAAGGTCGTATAAAATAACATAAATAGAATACATATGCTCAATGGTTTTTCCTCGCAATTTATCGGATTGCAAGATGCAGTGTACGGTGCGTTGCTTTTGATGTACCAAGAGGTTTTGGTATACTTCCCAGTCATTCTCATTGCCGCAATCATCTTTATTGTGGGTCTTTTCATTGCAAAAGGTCTTGGCAGGCTTGTTGAACAATTGGTGAGTTTGACCAAAATTGACGCGTGGCTTGCGAAAACCGGCGCGCGCGCATTCTTTGACAGGGCTGGCGTGAGATTAGACATCAGCAAGTTCTTGGGCGAATTAGTGAGATGGATTATGGTTTTGGCGTTTTTGATGGCGTCTGCTGATATTTTGGGGTTGACCGCTGTCACCGGCGCAATCAGGGATTTGTTGGCATACTTACCCAATGTGCTTGTTGCATCTGTGATTTTGCTTTTGACGGTTGTGTTTGGCAACTTCCTGCAAAAAGCGGTCAAAGGCGCGATAAGCGGCGTGAATTTCAAGTCGTCAAGCTTTATCAGCGCAATGGTGAAGTGGGCAGTATATATTTTTGGGTTCTTGATCGCCGTTCACCAATTGCAGATTGCTACGGACGTAATCAATATTTTATTGATTGGTCTTACGGGGATGCTTGCTATTGCCGGCGGATTGTCGTTCGGCCTCGGCGGACGCGATTATGCGCATGATTTATTGGAGCGATTCCGGTCCGAAGTTGAAGAAAAGTAATACTCTGTGGATGAATGCCAGTGGTATGATGCCACTAAGGGCATTGAAGAATTGAAACACCACTCAATCAGGCGGGAGCGGTTTTGTTTACCGGTGGTGCTTTTGGGGTAAAAAGAGATGTGATACCATAATATCTATGGTTATCAATGGGAAACAACTGGCTGACGATATTGTCCAAAAATTGAAACGAACGCAGGCGTTACAGCGCATTGCGGGTAAAACCGTTGCGGTGTTAGTTGTGGACGAAACCGAAGAGATTGCCGCATTTGTAAGGCAAAAACAGCGCGTGGGAGATGCATTGGGCTTGCAGGTTGTCGTACGAGCGTATGCTAAAACAATTTCTCTTTCAGATATCGTATCGGAAATACAAATGTTAAATGTAAATCCGTCCGTTGCCGGCATTATCGTGCAATTGCCATTGCCAGAACATTTGGATGTGCGTCAGGTGTTTAATGCAATCGTAATTTCCAAAGACAGTGACGCATTGTCTGATGCGGCGTTTGGGCAATTTCACTCCGGTGTTTCGCTTATCCCTTCATACCAGAAAACCACGGGCGAAGAGCCCCGTACAACAACAAGTTGTATACGTGGCCTCGTTGCTCCGCCTGTCGCAGCAGCAATTTCTCATATTATGGAGTACATCAACATGGATATAAAAGATAAATTTGCAACAGTCCTTGGCGCGGGCCGGCTCGTCGGCATGCCGGTGTTATCGTTGTTTGCGCGTATGGGTATTCCCGCGTGTTCGTTTCAGGACTGGAGCGAAACCGTACCGGAATTTTTACGCCGAGCGGATATCATTGTGTCAGGTATAGGCCGCCCCGGTGTGATTACAGGCGATATGATAAAACAAGGCGCGGTGGTGTTTGATGTCGGATACGGATTTACAAATGGAAAAGTTTGCGGTGATGTTGATTTTGTATCTGTTCAGCCAAAGGCAAGTGTGATGACGCCGGTTCCCGGCGGTATCGGACCCTTGACTGTTGCCATGCTATTTCGCAACATAGTAGAATTGAATAAATAATATTTATTCCTTCAGCCAGAACACCATCCCGCACGTTGCGGGATGCCTGCACGCCGAAGTGCGTTTTAACAACGCAGGCCTGCCTGCGGTAGGCAGGCGTGGGGTTCCATTGCATATATGAAAAAAGCTTTGATATGTGGAGCGGGCGGGTTCATCGGGTCGCATTTGGCGCATACGCTCAAGAAAGAAGGGTATTGGGTACGCGGCGTTGATATAAAAAAACCTGCATACAGCAAAACCGCGTGCGACAAGTTTTTGCTTTTGGATTTGCGCAGCCGCGCGAACTGCAAAAAAGCCTTAACTATTCACAAGGGATTTGATGAGGTATACCAATTGGCAGCTGACCGCGGCGGAGCGGGCTATATGATTCCGGGAGCATGCGACATGATGGAAAACAACGTGCTTATTAATGCGTATATGATTTCCGAAGCCGCAAAGCTCAAGAAAAAACCCAAATTCTTTTTCTCATCTTCAGTATGTGTATATCGGGATATGCCAATTGGCGCTCGCCGGATTGCGGAAAAAGACGCGTATCCTGCTTTTCCTGATAATGAATATGGGTGGGAAAAACTGTATACAGAACGCATGCTGACCGTATTCGGCAAACGATATGGCATGCCGATTCGCATTGCGCGATTTCATACTACCTACGGTCCGGAAGCAGAGTGGGAGGGCGGTCGGGAAAAAGCAGCGGATGCTTTATGCAGAAAAGTCGCCATGGCGAAAAATGAAACTTTTATTGAGGTGTGGGGAAATGGAAAAGCGGTGCGCGCGTTTACTTATATTGATGATTTACTTCACGGCATCCGGGCGCTTATGAAATCACATATCAGTGAACCAACGAATATCGGAAGCGCGGAGTATGTAACCGTAAAACAACTTACAGATACCATAATCGCAGTGTCGGGCAAGAAATTGAAGATTAAATTCGTGCCAGGTGCGGTTGGTGTGCGAGCGCGCAATTTCAGCAACAAACAGATTTATTCAACAGGCTGGCACCCGAAGTATTCGTTGCGCCAGGGACTCGCGATACATTATCCATGGGTTGCCAAGCAAGTTGAAAAGAAATACGAGAAACGGACATAAACAAGAAGCGCCACATGAGGCGCTTCTTGTTGCATGGAATTCATTTTCCGTCGTCAATTGAAAACTCGTAATATGCGATTACACTCGGTGCACCCAAACAAATCCAGAAAATAAATTCTTCGATAGGAAAAGTTAATCCGAATAAAGTAACGAGGCCTATGTATTGACCAGGGAATGACCAAAGATTTGTTTTTAATGATGTCAGTTCACACGCAAGAAAGAGTACAAAGAAAAACGCCCCGAGCTTAGCGGTTTTTGCGATTAAGCGTGGTTTCATAAAACACATATAGGCAATTGCGGGAAACATGCCAGTGAATGCAACAACGAGATATGCATAGGGCATTGCGAGAAATTTTGGGTTAAAAACAAAAAGGGTAATAACGACCGCAAACGCAAGAACAAACGGCACCAGGGCATATGCAAGGTGATTTGATATTTTTTGTTTTTTTTCATCATCAAGAAAATGTTCGTAAAATGCGCAAATAAAGAAAATCCATACAAAGTAAAAAATCGCATAGTCAATCGGCGTAAGGCCAAAAATCTTCTGGGGAAAGACAAGACGTGATGGTAAACTGGTCCATGTATTGTTTATTTCTTGTATAAAATCGAGAACTCCGATTCCACTGATTCCGAAAAGGAGCGTGGCAATAGTTAGCTTTTTATAGTTTTTTCTTTCCCGAATACATAGATAAATTGCCGGGAGTAAAAGATAGAATACGATAACGGCAAGCCCTGGAAGTTCGTAACGGAGCGATAAACATACAGCGAGGACGATACATCCCGCCATAACGATTAAATCTAATTGTTTTTTGTTCATATTGTAATTCGTGGGCAAGGGGGGAATCGAACCCCCAAGGGATTGCTCCCACGAGATTTTGAGTCTCGCGCGTATACCGTTTCGCCACCTGCCCATAAAAAGTGCGGGATTGCTCCTGTTTCGTTTCTTTTGTACAGGATTAACTGGCAGTAATGTTCTTTGTATTCACAAACTGCCAATTAAATATTCCGCCACCCGAGCGCTTGAATTAACACATCAGTAGTATAGCGTTTCAGCCGCGCGATTGTCAAAATGCGTGAACCATCGTATCATACATACAATCAATTACATATGGATTCAAAATCAGTTTTTTATCTTGAAGTTTCAAAAATTCAACCCAATCCGTTTCAACCGCGCAGGGGATTTGACCAAGAACAATTGCAGGAGTTGGCGAATTCCATTCAGGAATACGGTATTTTGGAGCCGTTGATTGTTACTCGCGTGGAAGTTCCGACAGAAACCGGAACTGATGTCCAATATCAGCTTCTTGCAGGAGAGCGGCGATTGCTGGCTGCAAAACTCGTGGGATTAAATACCGTCCCCGCGCTTATCAGAGAAAACGTGCAGGATCAGGCAAAACTTGAGATTTCGGTTATTGAAAACATTCAGCGTGAAGATTTGAATGCTATGGAACGCGCACGCGCATTTGCGCAATTGGCTGACAAGTTTGGATTGTCTCAGCGCGAAGTTGCGTTTCGTGTAGGAAAGTCGCGTGAAGCGGTTGCAAACACTATGCGGTTGTTGCAGCTGCCATTTGAAGCGCAAAAAGCTTTGGAAGAACATAAAATCACCGAAGGACACGCGCGCGTGATATTAAGCGTTCCCCGGACTGAACACCAGCGCATGCTTTTGGGAAGAATCTTGTCATATAGCATGACCGTGCGTCAAGCAGAAGCAACAGCAAAACAGATTATGCAACAAGGTATGTATCAAGCAGATACTATGACGCCGGCGCAAACGCAGGAATCACTTCACGAGCTTGGGCGCGAATTTGACCCGCAGATGCAGGAATTGGGTACGAAACTTGAACAAGTATTGAATACAAAAGTTGTTTTGCGCAAGCATGGTTCCAAGGGTGTGATTGCGATTAATTTCAACTCACCCGAGGAGCTTGGAAATATTATCAAAAAAATTCTGGGCGAGCAGGGAATTGAAGAGTTTTAAATGCAGTTAAAAAGTTTACATCGAAAAGCAAACCGATTGCAATTTATCTACGGACACAGAACTTTGAAATCCGTGTACGGAACTGGTTGCATTCATAATGCGAATGTCATGTTTGTTTTTATGAATCCGACTGCACGGAATATTTCCGCGCATGGTGCATGGAAGGGTATACGTGCGCCGTGGTTGGGAACAAAAGGCGTGTGGCAATTGTTTTATCAAACAGGTCTGCTTTCGAAAAAGCATTTTGAAACAATACAAACGTTACAACCGGACGCATGGTCTCCTGACTTTGCAAAACAGATTTACCGCGCAATAGCAAAGAATAAAGTGTTTATTACCAACCTCGCAAAATGCACGCAAAAAGACGCGCGGATGTTACCTGCTTGCGTATTCAACAACTATATGGACATTATGCGTGAAGAAATAGTGCGTACAAATCCTAAACATATTATTACATTTGGGAATTTAGTGAGTTCGATTATCTTGGGAAAACCGATTGCGGTAAGCGCCTATGCTGGAAAACAAAAAGAACAATTGCAAATCGGGTCAAAAATTTTTCATGTGTACCCGACCTATTATCCAATTGGACAAGGAAGAAGAAACATGCCGCGAGCAATCAAAAGAATACTGCAAATACTCTCTCGGTAGTTTCTATTTATCTTTTTTCAAGTTTGCGGATATTTTGTTTGAGCTCGTGTTTGATTTTTTCTTTGGCAATCGCGGTTTTGACGAATTCAAGCCATTGCAGTGACGGTTTTTTGCCTTTTTGTGTGAGAATTTCCACAATGTTCATTGATTGAAGCTCTTGGTTGAGCGGGCAGTTTTTCCCGTTGATTTTTACTCCAGAACATTCGTTGCCAAGCGTGGTATGGATATGATACGCAAAATCAACAGCTGTTGCACCGCGCGGCAAATCAATGACTTTTCCTTTGGGCGTGAGCACGAACACGCGGTCTTTGAAATAGTCAATTTTGAGCGATTCAACGAATTCCTCTGGGTTATGGAAATAATGTTGCCATTCTTGCAATTGGTTAATCCATGTCAGTTCCTTGGGAAGCTCGGGCGTTTTGATTGCCGTTCTTTTTTTGTAGTGCTGCGTTGGTTTTCTCGTGCGGATACTGGAATAAAACCAGTGCGCGGCAATACCGTGTTCCGCTTGCTCGTGCATCTCTTGAGTTTTTATCTGGATCTCAACAATACGATTATCATCGCAAAACACATCGGTATGAATTGCCTGGTACCCGTTCGGCTTTGGCAGGGCGATATAATCACGGAATCGTTCAGGGACTGGTTTCCATAAACTATGGATAATGCCAAGAATTTGGTAGCATTCTTCTATAGATTGTGTCACGATACGCATAGCGGCAATGTCATGAATACGGGTTATATCGCGGTCAACCCGTTCAAGCTTTTGCCATAAACTATACAGATGCTTGATTCGATATTCTACCGTCACATCGCTCATATTCTCTTCTTTCAGTATTGATTTTAATTTTTCAACTACCTTTTGAATATATATGGTAAGTTTTTGCGCATTTGTTTCAAAAAGCGTTTTTACCCATTGATATTCTTTTGGATATACATAGGGGAATGTCGCATCCTCCAATCCTGCCGCAATAGTATGTATGCCGAGCCGATGAGCGAGCGGCGCGTGGACCTCAAGCGTTTCTGCCGCGTATCGATATTGTTTTTCATGACGAATTCCTTCAATGGTCAGAACATTATCCAAACGGTCTGCGAGTTTGATAATCGCAACGCGTACGTCTTGGGCGATTGCTAAAAACATATTGCGTATGTTTTCCGCATTTTCCGTAATTTGTTTTTTTTCCGTGTTTTCGCGCGGGACGCGGTATTTTATTTTCCCAAGATTCGTAACCCCTTTTACAAGTTCGCACACCTCGTTTCCGAATTTTTCTTCAATGATTTTTGGTGGAATATCGCAATCCTCAATGGTGTCGTGCAGGAGTGATGCCGTAATGGTTTGCGTATCCATTTTAAGCTCTGCGATTGTAATCGCGGTGCGGAGCGGGTGATTGATGTACGGCTCGTTGGTTTTTCTCATTTGTCCTTTGTGCGCGGCCTCTGCGAATGTAAGCGCGGTTTCAATCACGGACCTTTGGTACTGCTTCTGACATTGGGAAATGAGGTCAAACAAAGTTTGCTTTAATGTTTCGGTATTTGTTTGCACTTCTTTTGCCATAATTGGCGTGTATTATAGCACAAAGGGTTTTATCCTATTGAAACTATGTCGTGATATTGAGATTTATTTTGTCATTTTTTCTTCATTTTGTTCTTCTGGCTTTTTCCACGACGCGAAATTACAGGTCGGCCATCGCGAGCATCCATAAAAAATGCGTTTGCGCGCTTTGGTTTTACGCACCACGACTTTTCCGCCCTGGATTGAACCGCATACAGGACACGGCATATCAAGTTCGGTTTTCGGTTGTGCGATTTTTTTAATATTGGAACACGCAGGATAATTTGAACATGCCAAGAATTGGCCGTATTTGCCCCATTTGACGACCATAGGGTGTCCGCATTTGTCGCACACTTGTTCGGATGGGCGCTCGGTCGCTTCGCGCCTGCTGACTTGTTTTTCCTTGAGTTCAATATTTTTATGAAACGGTTCGTAAAATGCTTTAATAACTTCATGCCAAATCTTTTTTCCTTGCGCGATTGTGTCAAAATCTTGTTCAATTTGCGCGGTGAACTGGTAATCAACGATGTCGTAAAAATGAGTAACGACCAGGTCGTTGACAAGTATGCCGAGCGGCGTGGGTTGGAGCGACCGCGCAGCAGTTCGTTCCACATACATACGATTGATAATGGTATTCATAATGCTCGCGTATGTTGATGGTCGTCCGATGCCGAGTTGTTCAAGAGTTTTGACCAGCGACGCATCGTTGTAGCGCGCGGGCGGTTGCGTGAAATGTTCTTCAGCGGTTACGGCTGTTGCTTTGAGTTGGTCATTTTTTGCAAGGTCTGGCAGAATAGTTTCTTTTTGATTTATTTTCCACACGCGCAAAAATCCGTCAAAAACAACATACTGTCCGTTCGTTTTTAGTTCGTACGCGTTTTTTTGCGATTGCGCGCATATGGTTACCGAGGTTTGCGCGAGTATAGCTTTTGCCATTTGGCACGCGATGAACCGCGACCAAATCAGCGCATAGAGTTTGTGTTGTTTTGCGTCACCCTGAGCACTGAACGTTTCAGGTGTTTGAAACGGGTCTGTTGGCCTGATAGCTTCGTGCGCTTCTTGCGCCATGCGCGATCTGGTTTTATACGTTATGAATGTTTCGGGAACGTATGCCGTGCCGAATTGTTCGCTAATGAGTTTTCGCGCCTTGACTACTGATCCGTAGGAAAGACTGGTTGAATCCGTGCGCATGTACGTGATAAGCCCTTGTTCGTATAATTGTTGGGCGAGCAGCATGGTTTGTTTGGATGAACAATGAAGTTTGTTCCATGCGTCTTGCTGTAACGTGCTGGTGGTAAACGGCGCGAGCGGGGACCGCGCAACATTTTTTTTCGCAACTCCGGCAACGGAAAAGTCCGCACGAGTTAAATCCGTTACGATGTCATCTGCTTTTTGTTTTTCCAAAATACCCGGTTCTGTAATAGGTTCATTATTGATTCTATTTAATTCTGCTGTAAATTCATTTGGAATTTGTAATTTGGGTTTTGTTTTTTGCAATTTCTGCAATTTTGCAGAAATTGTATAATATTGCGTTTGTTTGAACGCATTGATTTGCTGTTCTCGTTCGCATAAGAGCCGTAACGCGGCTGATTGCACGCGTCCTGCAGAAAGTCCGTATTTGATTTTGTGCCATAAAAATTGGGACAATTCGTACCCCGCGAGCCTGTCAAGCACGCGGCGCGCTTGCTGCGCGTTGACCAGGTCCATATTAATTGAACGCGGGTGGGTAAGAGCTTGTTCAATAGCCGGTTTGGTGATTTCGTGAAATACAATCCTCTCTACTCGTGGAGCATAAAACTTGGAACTTGAAACATGTTTTTTGTCCTCTATTTCATGCTTCATGTTCCATGTTTCAAGATTTAGGGCTTGAATGAGATGCCATGCGATTGATTCTCCTTCACGGTCTTCGTCACTAGCCAGGATTATTGCACCAGCTTTTTTTGCTGCTTTTTGCAGTCTGGACAGATTTTCTTTTGCTTTTGCAGGAATGACATATTGAGGTTCAAAGTTGTTGTTAATATCAATGCCGAATCTTGTTTTGGGGTCGAATTTATTTGTGGGTAAGTCGCGTACATGCCCGTACGAAGAAAGCACGGTGTATCCCTTGCCTAAAAATGAAGAGATAGTTCGGGCTTTTGTTGGCGACTCAACGATTATCAAACTTGTTTTATTTTTAGCAGGCATTGTAGAAATTTACACGATTCTGCGTACACAGCCATCGGGTTGTTTGGCGATTTTGCGCGTCAACTCCAGCATGGTTATCGCTGTTTTCAATTCTTGTATGGCTATGTGCGTTTCTTGGGCAATGATATCGAGCGTTTTTGGTTCTGTCAAACACGCTAATATTTTTTGCTCGTTTTCATTTGTCTTTCGCGACGAGCCGTGAGCAATTTTGTTGGCAAATAAATGCAGTTGTTCAAACTCGCACAAAATGTCGTCAATGGTTTGCGTGAGTTTCGCTCCTTCCTGAATGAGTTTGTGCGCGCCTTGCGATGCGTGAGAAAAGATTTGTCCGGGAATTGCAAACACCTCACGCCCTTGTTCGGTTGCGTTGCGCGCGGTAATCAGCGCGCCCGATTGTCCGCTTGCTTCAATAACCAATGTTCCGATGGAAAGGCCTGACATAATTCTGTCGCGTTGGGGAAAGTGATTTTTTTGCGCAGCAGTGCCGGGCAGGAATTCCGATACCAGCGCGCCGCGTTCAATAATCTGTTCGCCGATATGCTGGTTTGTTACTGGCGTGATGATATCAACACCGCTGCCCAACACCGCAATAGTGCGTCCGCCCGCGGCAAGCGTTGCTTGGTGCGCAATTGCGTCAATGCCGAACGCTAAGCCGCTGACAATGGTAAACCCGGCTTGAGAAAGCTGGGTTGCAAACAATTTCGCAGTTTCAATGCCATAGCTGGTTGGTTTTCGCGTTCCCACAATGGTAAAACATATTTCATTCGGTTCAAGCGTACCCCGTACGTATAGTGTTTTTGGGGGGTTGGGGATTTGTTTTAACAGCGCAGGATACGCAGAATCTGAAACATGAAGTGTTAAGTAGGTCATGATTATAACTGATTACTGATAACTGATAACTGATAACGAGTCGTCAGTCATGAGTCGCAAGTTATTAGTCACAATTATACCGCATTTTTGCACTGCATAATGCCAGATACATATTGCACTCTTTGAAGCCTTAGCTTCATGGAGTTTTACAACCATATTCACTGCAAGTTCACCGGTATCAAGGGGTTTTTGACCCTCTACAATGATGGGTTAAGATACCGGTATATGATTACTCAAAAAGCATTCAAGAAGTTTAAGATACTGGTCTTTTGGGAAAAGCATGGCTTGGAAGCCGCCCTAGACGCTTTCCAGGT
>MNWK01000031.1 GCA_001872485.1 Parcubacteria group bacterium CG1_02_44_31 | reverse complement strand
TACGGAACATGATAAATAACTAATGACTTATGACTTATGACGAATGAGTAATCCTTAATTACCTTGAATTACGAAATTCCAAATAACAAATTCTCCGCCAGGGCGGACCAGCCTCGGGCTGGCAAATCACAAATAAATTCCAAATTCCAATAACCAAAATTCTAAACAATGATATTTAACGTTTTGATTATTTAAATTTTGGTCATTGGTGCTTATTTGTTATTTGATGCTTGTAATTTGGTGCTTTTCCTTACGCACGAGCGCAAAGTGTTGAGAGAGATTTTGCTCCACACAAGCCCGCGGAACCTTGTCTTCGCAAGAACAAAGTTCTTGCGAAGACTTTACAACATATTATTTTTAGGAAAAACGCAAGAATTGGTTCCATTTCTCATACAGCGCCGCAGTGGCAAACACATCCTGTATGCAGTATTTGGCAATATCCAATCCGCGGTTTGCGCGGAAATACTCGGTTACCTTGTCTCCGGTCAGTTCCCCTTGTTTTGGCGATGGGATGCCGAACACACGCGCCCAAAAATGAAGCCCCAGCATATTGCCGTACCGCGCGCCGTAAAAACTCAACTGGTCAAATAAATCAACATGACGACAATTCGTAAACTGTTTGTCCAAGTATCTATTGGCCATCAAATTCTTCGACGGCCTTATGCTGTTTACTGCGGAACGAACCATCAACATCGGAATATCAAAACCTCTGCCATTGAAAGTAATAAATTCGTCATAGCGCTGCGCGTCGTCCCAAAAATGAACTAGCACATCTTTTTCACACGCGCACGGCACATACTGAATATTTTGTTCCGCAAACGCTTGCGGTTCGCTTCCTTGATAGTACACAACGCCCTTTTGCGTGTCGGGATTCATCATGCCGATTGCGACGATTTGGGCTGTTTCTGCGTAAAACGACAGCTGTTGTTTTGCTTCAGCAATATCTTTTTCATCTTTTGCCCATTTACGGAATCGCGTTTCCAGCAAATTTTGTGAAACCGGGTCAAGCGCGTCAAAATCTTCTCCTGCTGTTTCAATATCAAATACGACTTTGTTCATTGCTTGTATCATGTTTTTGATTTTTGATTTTTAATTTTTAATTTACTCAATATCCCACTTGCTTTAACCAATATTCGTTTTCCCATTCCCATAAACGCTTAGCAGCAAGAAACGCTTCGTAATCGTTTTGGAATCCGTCAAGCTGTTTGAGTTCCCATTCGCCGCGCACCTCGGACCACTTATGTTCGCATGTTTGCGACTGGCTTTTTATTTTTTCGCGGCCGCCCTTGGTTCGTTTTTTCGCCCCGCATTCCAAACATATTTGCTGCTGGTCTAATCTCAAAATCCATCTGGTTTGGATGTCACGCTTGGGAAGCGTTTCCCACGAATCTTCTTCTTCAAGCGCGCCCATATACGCCGCTGTTTGCAAATTGTAATCGCGCCAAATGCCAGACGAGGTTTTGACATCCAAAATGCCGTATACGCCGTTGACTTCACCCAACACATCAATGGTTCCTGCAAACTTATGTTTCGAACTCCAAATCCTTTTTTCAATACCCAACGGGTCAACCGAAAGTGAATGAAATTGCAAAAAATCGCGAAATGCGTCAACCGCTGGTTTGGCATTTGCATCCACCTCGGGCGTTTGGCCTTTCAGAATTTGTTCAACCGCAGTATGAATTTTCGTTCCCTCGGTTGCGGACTTGCTCGTAATGGCAAGAGCGCTGGAATAATTTTCCGCTTGCGCGTAAAAATACATCAAAGCTGGCTTTGCCTTAATCCCGATAATGGATGTCACGCGCGGATACCAATCGCCATTAATGATGTATCCGTTGGCATTCATAAAATCTTCCAAAGAATTGAAACGATAACTTGCCATAACTTATAACAAATGACTAATTCATTTATAACCAATTACTGTATTCCGGGTGGAGGCGCAGTCGGACCTTTTACATGCGGTGTATCGGTTGGACCAACTATGCCGCTTCCTGATTGCTGCAATGCATTTTGACCTTGTATATTGCGTTTTTCAATAATAATCCGCGCAATTCCCATCAAAATCACGCTCAAGATTACAAGCACAATAAGAATACGGAGTGTTTTAGACATATAATTTATTCCAAGTATACCATATTATGAAACATCCCGCCTTCATGGGCGGGATGTTTCATAGCGGTCTATTCTTATTAATGGCTGTTCACGTACGCTCGCGTGACAGGTCCAAAGTACCCAACCGCAGGTGAAATGTTTGCGCTTTTTTGGAATTGGATTAAGGCAACTTTGGTAGCGTATCCGAAATATGTTGTCTCATGCTCCACTGACCCAACTCCGCTTGCCGCAACCACAGCGCCGTGAGCGTTCAAATACATTTGAAGTTGACGCACATCTTCTCCGGTCATGCCAAAACTTAGATTGCGCGTAAACGTATACTGCGTTGGTGAAATGTATTGTTCTGCCCCAAGAACCCGTCCTCCCATTTGCTGCACTTGCAGAATTAATGCTTGCAATCGCGCACGCAACGAATCAATAAGTTGTTGCGTTGTCTGTGATGGAACAGGTGTCGGAGAAACACTTGGTGTTGGTGTTGGCGAAATTTCTACGGTTGTTGTTGGGGGCCCAAGCACCTCTCTAGTTGGAGTAGGCGTCGGCGTTACTTCTACGCTCGGAGTTGGAGTTGGCGCAACATATCCGGTGTATGCATGACCAACCCCAGTTACAAGATAGTATGATGCTTTTGTTGCCTGGAAAGTGCAGTATCCTGCTTCGCTTACCACGCACTCCGGAGGAGGCACAATACCGTCCTGCGTCCATCCGCCGGCAAGATTCAATGATCGATATACAGGAAGCGTATGACCAGTCCAATAAACCGTGACATACAAATTGATAGTAATCGGTGAATCAAAAGTCAAACCATACCCCGGAATACCCCATTGTATAACCGCTGCTGGTCTGCCCGCTGCGTCCTGCACAAGATCAATTGAAGGAGTTGAACCGCCAATCGCGTCCAAGTCAAAGTTTGAACCATCTGCTGAACAGGTTTTTGCCCCGGCAGGAATATGAATACTTGTGGTTCCATTATCAACCCCCGAAACCGCCACATCTGCGTCGTGCAACACAATGCCGCATGGCGTCGAATGCTCGTCACCGCTTGTGGGAACTATCCACATACCGTTGTGTTCTATGTAATACGCATTGCCGAAATTGTTGCCAGTCGCTGTATTGCCACCCGAAATCGTAACTGAATATCCTTTTGTCCCATTCCCGCATGTGGGGTCGCTTGTCGGATACGTTTGCGTCCATGTTGCCTGCGTGTTTTCACAGACCGTGTATGAAGCATCGGGAACGCCTGAAAATGTGTAATCGCCGTCTTGATCAGTAATGGCGGTTGTCGAAGTACCGGAAAGCGTCACGGTCCAACCAGCTAATCCGAGTTCGCCTACGTCTTTTACTCCATTTGCGTTCAGGTCATTGAATTTCATGCCTGAAATAGAACCAGTCGGAGCGGGAATCAATGAACCAGTTAACGAAACATCATCAAGTTGAAACTCATCTTGGTTGCTGCTTAATACTGCTCTAAAACGAAATCCAAAACTTGCATTATTGTTTGCCCCCGATGGCAATAACAGCGAAACAGATGCCCAGTCAGAAGTATCTCTATTAGTATAATCAGCAAGTTGAGTCCAAGATGAACCATTGTACCACTCAACATAAACATGATCGTCGGATTTGAGCTTTTCCGCAATCTTATAAGAATAGTTAAGAGTTAAAGTATCAAATCCAACCGTTGAGGTAGCTTCCCGCAACACGTCAGAACCATCGGTATCACCTATGGCCTGTGCCTTTCGATGCGATGAACCATTCCCGTGGCTATCGTTATTTGTGATAGACCATTGGCTATCGTGTTGAGTCCATGACGACCAGCTACCGCTATCAAAATTATCAGAGAATAACGTTGGTACAAACGCATGTATATTTTGTAAACCTGCGACAAACACAAAAACCGCAGCAACGACCGCGAAGACGAAAAGTTTTTTATACATGTTCACATGAACAATATGTTAAATTAATTGATTTTTTACGTTATAAAAAGCGACCTTTAAACCGTTCGTAGTACACCATATCTGTCAAGTTTATGCAACCCCAATTCAATAATCAATTGCAACACTTGTATTAGAATACAGGTGCCATGGCAAAAAATAAAAAACAAAGTAAAAACAGGAAGTTTAGCCAATTAACATTGGACGATCGGATCAAGATTGAAATCAAGTACCGTGAAGGTTTGAGTTTCAGGGACATTGCCGAGTATTTAGGCAGTGGCCGGACAGCCGGTTCAATCTGCCGAGAAGTCGGCGGACGACCGAGAAAAGGAATTGGCAAATATCAGGCCCATATCAGTCATGAGCGGGCTTTGGAAAAGAGATACGGCAAGAAACCAGATCGCCTGAAGAATGAAATCATCCGTTCATATACTAGAGAAAAACTAAAGATCGGTTGGTCACCGGAACAGATTTCACTTCGGCTGCCATTTGACTACCCAGACCAAGAAATATCACCTGAAGCGATTTACCAATACGTTTACGCGCAAATTCATCGGGGTGGCAATGGTACGGTGAAAAAGGGGTTGGAGGATTTGCGACCATATCTGCCCCGCCGGCATACTAGGAGACAGAAAAAGGGCTTCAGACAAGCCAGAAAAGCTGAGCGACCGGTATTCCCATCAATTGAAAATCGTCCGGCGATTGTAGACAAAAGAGTGAGAATTGGCGACTGGGAAGATGACACCATGGTTTCCAGGCAAGGCTCTGAACGCCTGAAAACCATTAATGAACGGGTATCAGGTGTGGTATTCATCGGCAAAATGAAAGACGGTACAGCGGCTGAATCTAATCGGGTAGTGAATGAGAGATTGAGTGTGGTACCAAAACAAATTCGCAAAACATTAACCAGGGATCGGGGCAAAGAGAATTTCGGGTATGCTGAATTGGAAAGAGAATTAAATATTTCATGTTACTTTGCCAGAGCATATTGTTCCCAAGACCGCGGTTCAAATGAGAATACGAACGGGCTGATTCGCCGTTTCTTTCCAAAGAAAACCGACTTTTCTAAAGTATCAGATGAAGAAATCAGACGGG
>MNWK01000028.1 GCA_001872485.1 Parcubacteria group bacterium CG1_02_44_31 | reverse complement strand
GGATAGTTTCTTGATTTGTTGTTCTTCGTAAATTGCTATTTTTTCTCTGAAAATGTTATAATATCTTTCAATGGTATGGCGATTGAAACCAAGATATTTAGCGGTTTGAAAAGCGGTCAATTCTAGACAAAAACACCGTAAAATCTTTTTTATTTGATAATTGCTTAATTTGCTATATTTCATGGGCTTTTCTAGAGATTATACCAAAATCTTCTAGACAAGACCCATTTTTAATTTCTCTTACTCAGCTCTAATTAAGAGCGGTATAATCCTTATTGCTACCTTTGGTTATAAAATAAAAAAAGTAGAACCGGCCATCACGTGAAAATTTTAGAGAAATTATCAGAAATTTTGAACGATAAAGATATTGAAATAATTGGAGATAGAATGAGAAAGAAAAGAAATTTAGACTTATATGAAGGAGGCATAATTATTTCTCAAAAAGAAGTAAAAGATTACTTAGATTTTATAAAACAAGTAATTAAAAGAACGGAAGAATATTTAAAGAATCAAAAATCTTTATTTTAATTCCTAATAATAAAGTAAAAACAGAATAAACCCCATCTCGCCTCAGCACAAAGCAGCACAAATAATGCCAGATACATTTTGCACTCCTTGAAGCCATAACCTCATGGAGTTTTACAACCATATTCATTGTAAATATACCGGTGTTAAAGGATTGGCAAATACCCCTAAAATTGTGTGGCATTATACAATACCTTGACATGCCGTATTTTCGTGCTATACTGTAGGTATAGTTCATTCCGCCGTGGGGCGGACTTTCTTTTTGAGAAATGGGCTATACTTAAGAAAATACATTAAAATCTTATGTTTGATTTAAAAACCATATTAGTAGCTATCCAGCAAATTGCCGGGGAGCGGGACATTTCCGAGGACCGCGTGCGCGAGATTGTTGAAGCTGCGTTTGCGGCAGCATATCGCAGAGAATACCGCACCAAAAACGAAATTGTGCGAGCGCGGTTCAATCCCAAAACCGGCGACCTTTCGTTTTATCAGGTAAAACTCGTGGTGGATGAATCCATGCTCCAACCAGAAGGCGAGGAAGAAACCGGTGAGCAGTATACGGAAGACGAATCCGGACAGAAAAAAATCAAGTTTAACCAGGACAGGCATATCATGCTTGACGAGGCGCGAAAAATAAGACCGAACATTTTCACTGGCGAGGAATTGGAATTTCCGCTGGAGACCAAAACAGAATTCGGTCGCATTGCCGCGCAAACCGCAAAGCAAACCGTGTTGCAGAAACTGCACGAGACGGAAAAAGAAAACCTGTTTAATCAATTCAAGGCAAAAGAAGGCGAGATTATCAGCGGGATTATTCAGCGAACCGATGGCAGAAACACATTCGTAGATTTGGGTAAAACAACAGGCGTGTTGTTCAGCGATGAAACCATTCCATTTGAACATTATCGCATCGGTGACCGCATGAAGTTTTATGTGGTGTCTGTTGAACAAACGAATCGCGGGCTCTCCATCGTGCTTTCCCGTTCGCATCCGCGTTTCATTGTGAAATTATTTGCTTCCGAAGTTCCCGAAATCGCTGAAGGCACGGTGGAAATCAAGTCAATCGCGCGCGAAGCAGGTTCCCGCACCAAAATTGCCGTGGCATCCAATAACGATTCTATTGACCCGATCGGCGCGTGCGTGGGGCAAAAAGGAACGCGCGTAACAACCGTGATACAAGAACTTGGCAATGAAAAAATAGATATCATTTTGTGGTCAGACGACCCCGCGGCGTTCATTACCAACGCGTTGGCCCCAGCAAAAGTAACCGACGCGCAAGTCAGGCCCGACCATTCTGCTCGCGTGTTCGTTCCCGCGGACCAGCTGTCGCTTGCGATTGGAAGAGACGGACAAAACGTTCGACTTGCGCACCGTTTGACTGATTGGCGCATTGAAATCAGGTCAGCTGCGCGGCCAAATGAAATTGTAGAGGGCGGAAGTTCGGAACCGCCAGAAACCGAACATACTGCTAAAAACACAATAGAAATTCAAGCAGTTGTTTCAGATACCCATAAAACCGAATCAGAGCAAGCGGGAATTGATACAACCGATGAATCGTCAGAATCGGCATAGACAATAGTATCGCTTGTTATCCGTATAAATCAGCTCTATCTGTATAAATCAGCGGTTGTATAATAAAATGCATAGACGCGTATTCCGCAACTTTCTTTTTGAATGCAAGTGTGATACACTACCCATACAGTGTTGCGAAAAAAAACAAAAACGCGGGTGATTGAGAAAACCCGCATACATAAAACTGATACAGGCTCTGCAGAAGTCCAGATTTCGTTGTTGAACAAACGAATCGAAGAATTATCCGAACATTTGAAAACCAACAAAAAGGATTTTTCGTCACGCAGGGGTTTGCTGCAAATGATTATCAAGCGCAAGCGTTTGACTAATTGGCTCAAAACGAATTATCCCAAACGATACCAAAAACTCGTCAAGTTGGTTGGATGAGAAAAATAATTTTTGTGTATGACAAGCATTAAACATAAAGCTCAGCGCGTAGCGATTTTCATAGATGTGCAGAATTTGTATCACTCTGCAAAAAATCTGTTCAAGGCGCGTGTGAATTTTGAAAATGTGATTAAGTACGCGCTTGCCGGCAGGCAGCCTGTGCGCATTTTGGCATATGTGGTTAAGTCCGAGGGCATTGAAACAGACCGTCCGGCAATTGGGGAAAACGCGTTTTTTGAGGCGTTGCAAAATTTCGGCATTGAACTTCGCATGAAAGATTTACAAGTGTACGCAGGAGGTTTGAAAAAGGCAGATTGGGATGTAGGGCTTGCGGTTGATGCGATTCGACTCGCGCCTAGCGTTGACGCCGAAGTGCTGATAACCGGCGATGGCGACTTCATCCCGTTGATTGAATATTTACAAGGAAGAGGCACGCAAGTTGAGGTCATGGCGTTTGGTAAAAGCGCGTCGGGAAAACTTAAAGACATTGCGGACGAATTCATTGATTTGGGTGAACGGCCGCGCGTATTTTTATTCAAAACTCCGGAGCGGTCTTCATAAATTCATTCGCGTTGATATTACTTTATATGGATAAAAAAATCTTTACTTTGGAATACGCGGGGCGGACGCTTTCCGCAACATTTTCACCGCTTGCCCAACGAGCCGACGCATCGTGCATGCTGCAATACGGCGATACCACGGCGTTGGTGACGCTTGTCGCGGGCAAACAAGATAAAGAAGGAATTGATTTTTTCCCGTTGACCGTTGATTACGAAGAAAAATACTACGCAGCGGGAAAAATCTACGGCAGCAGATTTGTGCGCCGCGAAACACGTCCGACCGAAGCAGCTATTTTAACTGGCCGGCTCATTGACAGAACCATTCGTCCGCTGTTTGACCATCATATGCGCAAAGATGTTCAGATTGTCGTAACCGTGCTCTCTATTGACCGGGATAACGACCCTGACTTTTTGGGTCTTTTGGGCGCGTCGCTGGTTGCGTCGCTTTCTTCTGTTCCGTTTCACGGTCCGGTTGCGGGCGTTCGCATCGCGTCAGTTCATAACACCGCCGTGGTGCTTCCGACCTATGCGCAGCGCGAAGAGGCAGACATTGATTTGTTTGTCGGCGGAACAAAAAATAAAATGAATATGATTGAGTGCGGGGCAAAAGAGGCGCATGAAGCTGACATAGTAAAACTCCATATCCAAGCGCATGACGAAATTAAAAAACTTATTGCGTGGCAGGAAGATATTATCAAACAATTCCCGGTGACGAAAATGATTGTGTCGTCCAAGCAGTTGGATGATGAAACAAAAAAACTTGTTGATGATTTTATACGAGCTAATCTTGAAAAAACGCTGTTTGGCAATGAGTCAATTGAAGGAGGGGAGAAAATAAACGGATTGTATGATGCGTTAAGTCAAGTTCTTGTTGAGCATGGCAAACAGGATTTATTTTCATGCGCGCAAACATATGTGTCAGAAGCGATTGACGCGCTGGTGCATACGTACGCGCTTGAGCGCGGCACGCGCGTTGACGGCAGGGCGCTTGACCAAATCAGGCAGCTTGAAGCACAGGTTGGTGTAGTGCCCCGTGCGCACGGAACCGGATTGTTTATGCGCGGTATGACGCATGCATTATCTGTTGTAACATTGGGCGCTCCGGGAGATTATTTAGTTGTGCAGGGCATGGAGGTAAATGAGCAAAAGCGTTTTATACATCAATACAATTTTCCTGCGTATTCAACAGGAGAAACCGGACCGTTTCGCGGGCCCGGACGCAGGGAAATCGGGCACGGCGCGCTCGCGGAAAAAGCGATTGCGCCGTTTATTCCGTCCAAAGACGAATTTCCGTATACGATTCGCGTGGTGACTGAACTCGTGTCGTCAAACGGTTCAACGTCCATGGCATCTGTGTGCGGAACATCGCTTGCGCTGATGGATGCGGGTGTCCCCATTAAAAAGCATGCGGCTGGGATTTCCATAGGACTTATGAGCAACGCAAGCGGGGACTATGTGCTGTTGACAGATATTCAAGGTCCCGAGGACCATTATGGAGATATGGATTGTAAAATAGCAGGAACGCGCGATGGCATTACGGCAATGCAAATGGATGTGAAAGTTGAAGGCATTACACCCGAGATTTTAAAGCAAGCGCTTGACAGAGCTCAACAGGCGCGTATGCTCATTTTAGATGTGATGGAAAAAACTATTGCTTGTCCGCGCTCGGAACTTTCCATATATGCGCCGCGCGTGATAATTATGCACATTTCGAAAGACAAAATTGGCGACGTGATCGGGCCTGGCGGGAAAATTATTCGTGGCATTACCGAGCGTACCGGCGCATCAATTGACATTGAGGAAGACGGGACGATTTTCGTTACTGGTGAAAATAAAGATTCGGCACAGCAAGCTGTTGATATTATCCAGGGGCTGACCAAGGAATTTACTGTAGGAGAAATCGTTGACGGGACTGTTGTGAAAATACTGGATTTCGGGGCGGTTGTTGAAATCGGTCCGAATGCGGAAGGGTTGCTTCATATTTCCGAATTAACACCCGAACGCGTCAATAGCGTTGAGGATGTGGTGCAACTCGGCCAAAAAATTCAAGTCAAGGTGACCGATGTAATGCCTGGCGGAAAAATCAGGTTGTCGTTACGGCAAATGACGCATCCAGGGCAGGAACGTTCCGAAACGCCACGACAACCGTACAATTCCAGACCTCGATTTGATA
>MNWK01000022.1 GCA_001872485.1 Parcubacteria group bacterium CG1_02_44_31 | reverse complement strand
ATCATAGTCGCTATCTTGCTATGTCCCCGCAGCAGAGCTGACGGGGAATATGCTGATTGCTATGCCCCCGCAGCAGAGCTGACGGGGAATATGCTAATTCAATATGGTGGACGATACTGGACTCGAACCAGTGACCTCTTCAATGTCAATGAAGCGCTCTAACCAGCTGAGCTAATCGTCCGTCCGATGTAGTATAACAGATTCCCTGTGCTTTTGTGTAGTTTTGGTCTATCATACTTCATATGGATATCCACGAGACGAACATCATTTTTGAAAATGATGATTTTATCATCATCAACAAACCACCTGGGCTTTTGGTGCACCCTATTCAGGGACAAAATCCTAAATCCGAAACCCTAAATCCTAAATCTTTTACTCTGGTTGATTGGGTTACCGCTCATTATCCACAGACAACACAAATTACTGATTCGTATTCACAGGAACAAAAATTCGGCATTGTGCATCGCCTTGATAAAGAAACTTCGGGTATTATGGTTATTGCAAAAAACCAAACAACATTTGACGCGCTCAAATTCCAATTTCAAAACCACACTATTGCAAAAACATACACAGCGCTGGTCTGGGGCAATATGCCGCAAAAAACAGGAATTATTTCACTCTCAATTGCAAAATCAAAACATGGAACAAAACGAACAGTCAGACGACGAGATTCTTTAACCAATAAACCAGCCCAAACCCAATGGGAAGTGATAGGACAATATGATGATAATAGCCAAATGCTTTCCTTGCTTTCTATAACTCCGAAAACTGGCCGCACACACCAAATTCGCGTGCACTGTGCAGCAATAGGACATCCGGTTATCGGCGATTACTTATACGGCGGTAAAACAACCCGCGCATACCGCGATCGCCTACCACGAGTATTCTTACACGCAGAACGTATCAGTTTTTCTCTTGATGGGAAAACGTATACGTTTGCAGCGCCGCTTCCCCAAGATCTCGCAACGTTTCTCAAAACGCTCACCCCACGCGCGTCAGTTGCAGGATAAAGTTTTTCATGATACTATTAAACGATCTCGTGGCTTTTTCATTTTGCCTCCAATTTTTACATTACATGTTAAAGCCCTGACAAAGTAAGAATATGCACACAAAAATACTTGCAATCCATAAACAATCACTCCGCACCGACCTTCCCGACATCAAAGCGGGCATGAAAATCAAAGTATGGTACAAAGTGCCGGAAAAGGATAAGTGGCGCACCACTTTTTTTGACGGCATTGTTATTGCAACCAAACACGGAATAAAAAATACGAACGCATCCTTTACCATGCGCAAAATCGGCATTGACAATATCGGCGTGGAAATGACCTGGCTGTTTCATTCGCCGGTTATTGAAAAAATCCAGGTACTGCAAACCCCGAAAGTGCGCAGAGCAAAACTGTATTACTTGCGAAGCAGGTCGCGGAAACAAGTACGCGCTAAGCTTAAAACGAAAAAAGCGTTTGCTGAACTTCTTGGTAAAGAAGAAAAGGCTCCGGAATCGGAAACGCCAAAAGAATAACAACAATCAACAATCAACAATCAACAATCAACAATCAACAATCAAAATCCCGCCCAAGCGGGATTTTGATTACTTTGCGTTAACACTATTTTCTTCGCCACACGCCCCAACATAAAGAATAATTACATAGAAAAATCGTCTATAGTTTACACTATTTATTCCTAACACGATTGGTATACGCTATTGACCTGAGGTATATTCGTGTATAAAATAAAATATATGAAAGCAAAGATGAAAGTGGAAATTAAGTGGTCTCCTAATTTCGCGTATGCTCTGGGCCTCTTAGCAACAGATGGCAGTTTATCAATCGACAATAGGCATATTGATTTTACGTCTAAGGATATAGAACAAATCAAAAATTTCATGCAGTGTTTAAAGATAGAGGTTGCCGTTGGTTATAAAAAATCGGGTACGTCTAGCTCCATCACAGCAAGAATACAATTCAGCGACGTTAATTTCTATCGCTTTTTAGAATCGATAGGATTTATGCCGAGAAAGTCAAAAATTATAAGAGAAATAAAAATCCCCGATATTTATTTTAGAGATTTTTTACGTGGACATTTTGACGGGGATGGAAGCTTTTATCCATATTATGACAAGCGTTGGAAATCAAGTTTTATTTTTTATACTTCGTTTACATCGGCAAGTAAAATTCACATCATGTGGATTCAGAAAAAAATTAACGCATTGGTAGGCATCCATGGATACATTGATGCCCCTCCAAGCATTTCTGTTATACAACTAAAATACGCTAAGAGAGAATCATTGAAACTACTGCCATACATGTACTATAATGAAAAAGTTGTCTGCCTATCAAGAAAAAGAAACAAAATTAAGGCAGCAATGCGAAAATGCGCGGGTGGTGAAATGGGAAACACGCTACCCTAAGGAGGTAGTGCCGCAAGGCATGGAGGTTCGACTCCTCTCCCGCGCACCAAAACTAACTTTGTCGGAATGGACTGCTCCGCGCGGCAATCAATCAATTTCGTTCAAAATAGGTTCGGATTTGATCAAATAAACGCACCAGTAAGAATTTGTTAACAAAAATTAAAACCCGAAAATAAAAATATGCGTCTTAAACGTCCGGATCAGTCCAACCCACAACAAAGGACAATAGAACAAGCAGCATCAGGAGAAGAGCTAAAACAAAACGACCTTATAGTATCTGATTTTGAAGTAAGTCAAGCACAAAACGTTCTAAACAACCACGATATTCCATTCCGAGTTATGAAATATACTAAGAGACAAGTGCTTGATACTCAAGCTGACACAGCTGTTCCCGGAGAATTTGTTCTGCATATTCTTGATCCGCAAAATCCAGACCAACCAGCTCCTTTTGATGTTGTAAAGCAAGTTTTTCAACTTATCAAAGGGGCTGATATTGCAGTACGGTATGGAAAAAATCCAGAAAAAGAAGGGTGATAAAATAAAAATATCATATCAAACACATGCGCGCCCATAAAACGAGGCGCGCATGTTAATGTTATATCTTGTTTTCTTTATATTGTTGGCGCTGATTCAGGCGCCGACACGGGCAGCGATTTTTTCTCAACCCGTTCCAAAAGCTTCATATACACATACACCGATGCGAATTGAAGCATAGTTCCCACAAACACCAATCCAATACCCAAGGTAATCATACCCGGAATAAAACCAACAAGCGCCACGCCCGCGCAGGCAAGACCAAACCAAAGCAACTGCCATTTCACGCCTTGCGTCATATCAGAACTCGTACGCAATCCCTCATGGATAACACGCTTTATTTCTTGCCAGCGCGTTTTCCATGTATGTGTTGACCAGTCAAACAAAACTCTCTTATCCACAACCAAATATCTCACTTGAGAATACCTAAGCGCCAAATACACTCCAGGAATAATCAAAGCAAGAAACGCAATACCAATTAACAATTGCGCGATTCCCAAAACAAGCAAAAATGTAACAACCAAACCCAAATCTTTTTTAAAAAGCCCTTTGAAAATATCCACTGCTTGCGTAAATGTTATTGTTTCTCCGCGCGCCAAACGAAGCGTAATGAGCGTCATTGCAATGTCCACAAACAACATAAAGATTTGCAATGCTGAATCTATCAAGGAAGCAATGAGCGAACCCTCACGAAAGAAAACTATAACAATACTAACTACCAAAACAATGGCTATGACAACCAACATGATTTTTACAAACAGCCACACATGCTGTTTCGCCTTGTCCCAGCCAAACAATAAGGCCTGTTTGATGCTAAAAACTTGTTCCATATAAAGATTATTTTATTTATTTTATCCCCCTTGTCGTTTCCAGTATATCACACATTTGTCTTTTGCGCGTCAAGCAGGGGTCTGATATATCGGTCAATGAGGTCCTGCGAAAGCGCGGGCAAATCATCCCCTAAAAACACCAAACCCTTACATTCTGAAATCGAGCGGCGAAATTTCTGCAAATCTTTTTCGCGAATTCCCAATTCGGGCCTGCATGCAAATATATCAGGGTCAAGAAGCCAAAACGCACGCGTCCATGCTCGGTTTTTAATTACTCGCACTGCTGTTGATACGCGAGCCGCATGAACAATTGAACTTGCCAACCTTTTGCCTTCTCCGTACGGCATAATGACATCGGGCCCAACGCGCATGGCATCAACACAGCCGATCGCATCAACCAACGGGCATCCGCATGCGTTAATAAATACATTCGGATATGTTTGTCTGATATACGAAAACACGCGGCGAATTGCGCCGGATGCTTCACGTATTTTGATACCCGGGATGAAATATGGCGCGAATAAAAAATCAAGCTTGATAAAGTCAAACTCGCATGTCCTAAGCAAAAAGTCAATTGATTGTTTGATATAATTCCACACGGCATCTTGTCTGACATCAAGCAGTCGCGCCGAACACTGTTGAGAAAAGGCATAACGCACCAGCGGATGAAATTGCGCAGCGTCAATCGGCAATCCATGTTTATCGTACACGCACCATGACGGAAACTGCTTTGCCATGTGCGAAAAACCGCGCGCGCAAAACGGCGCCATCCAAATGCCAGCCTGAAGCCCAGATGCATGAATACGGTCAACAACAGATTTGAGCCCCGCGGGAAATTTTTTTGTGTCAGGCATCATCCAATCCCCCCACACGGTCCATCCATCATCAATCACGACATATTCCAAAGGAATATCACGCGTATGCCCGCGTATCCAATCAACTTGGCGAAGAATTTTTTCCTCATCAATGCGCGGACCAAATGCAGCCCAAGAATTCCATCCCGCAATCGGCGCGCGGCTTTTTTGCAAAACGCGATTGATATCGGTTACTGATATCGCATAATTATCTTTGCGAAGCGGGTTATACAAATGCGGAGACGCAAACAGCCCTATGCGATGTGCCGTACTCCATGATTGCCAGCCCGTTCGCAGACATTTTCGTATCGCAAGCGCTTTTTCATATTCAGATGCCATGGCTGCCGCTTGTTTTTCGCGCGTAAATTCCCCTGCCCACGCGCGCCCGCGCGCGGAAATCCGCTTTGTATTCTTATACGCGCGCATAATGGCTTGCGCAAATAATGCAGGACTTAATTGTGTTCTTATCCCCACTTTGTCAGGAATAACCGCCCTGCTGAACTCGGAATCAATCGCCACAATAGGCAACCCAAAATACGCAGCTTCCAAAACGCTCATAGACTGCGTTTCAGTTGTTGACCCGAATAAAAATACATCCGCATGGCTGTAAAAACGGCTTAATTCCTCATGAGAAACAGCTCCAACAAAGTGGACGCGGTCAGCAACGCCGCACGCCGCTGCCAAACGTTCCAATGCTTTACGTTCGGGACCATCGCCGACAATAACCGCATGATACTGACTGGGTACATACTGCATTGCTTCAATGCCGATACGGGTGTTTTTTTCACGCGTTAAACGATTTGTCATAACGCACACAACCGAGGCCTGGTCTTGTTTGATTGCGCGAATCGCATCGGGCATCGTGTATCC
>MNWK01000035.1 GCA_001872485.1 Parcubacteria group bacterium CG1_02_44_31 | reverse complement strand
AGTTAATTGCTTTCGGCGTAAAACGCTTTATATCAATCGGAACAGCGGGAACGCTCCAAAAAAATCTCCATATCGGCGATTTGGTCGTTTGCGAAAAAGCAATTAGAGACGAGGGCACATCTTATCATTACTTGAAAGCGTCGAAATACGCCCACGCTTCCAAAAAAATGACGGAAAGAATTAAAAAAGCTCTCGATACATTAGGACAGAAGTATTCTTTAGGAACGAGTTGGACAGTTGATGCTCCATATCGAGAAACTGTTGCTGAAGCTCGACAATATCAAAAAGAAGGAGTCGCAACTGTAGAAATGGAAGCTTCGGCATTATTTGCTGTGGCGCAATATCGAGGCGCAGAAATGGGAGCGATGTTTACTGTCAGCGATTCCCTTGCTGAATTACAATGGTCGCCGAAGTTCCATTTCAAGAAAACTCGAGGCGGATTGGAAACTTTGTACAAGGTTGCACTTGCGGCACTTCTGGGAAAGAATTAAAAAGCCGCCAAAGAAAAACTTGTCATGCCAAAGGCAGATCCGCCTCTGGCGGAAAATCGTCCTTTCCATTCCGCTTCAAGGCGAGGCGGGCCCCGCACAAATCCCTTCGGGATTATGCAGGGTAAACTTCAGGGGAGGGATAGGGGGAATTTTTACCCCGCACTTCGAGCGAAGCGAGATAGTTGCGGGGCCGCCCGCCGAGCCAATCGCGCGCAAAATCAGTTCGCCCCAGTAGTAGTCCCTCGACCAGCTCGGGACACTACGGGGCAGGGATTTTTTCAAATACACACCACCAAGACAATTTTTTATCGTGCAACCCGTAGGTCTCGTGCTCGTCCTTTTTGTTTACAAACAACAGGTTCTAACATCGTCCAGCCAGGGAAACGAACCGTAACAATGTTGTGGGGAGGATTGATATGACATTCATTATCCACGATGCCATCAAAATTGTGAATAGTATTGCAAATTAGAAAGACCTCAAGGGGACAACAATAGAGTCATTGAAAAAAACCTTATTTATAGCCTCTCCAAAACTTTTAGCAGACATTCGAAAAAGAATATCTTTATCTTGCGGAGATTCCAAGGGATATCTTTCAAATCCGTCCTGGGTTTGATAACCCTCGGGGTCAACATAAATAACCTGTAATCCCCTTTCTCTGGCAGCATGCTGTATTCTCCTCCGGTCTGCGTGTTCCCCAACCACTAACAAAGACCTTGCCCTTGGATCGAATCCTTGTATTTCACAACGACGAGAAGCGGCTAATTTTCTGACGAATAGCTCATCCATACCGAGCAAAAACGGCAAACCGTCATAGTCATTTGTAATAATTGGTCCAACTATATTACCTTTATCGTACAACGCTTTAAGCATATAATGGAAAATGTTCGGTTCAGCTTTCAAAACATGTACGTACGGTTCCGAAACACGTTTCCAAAATGATTCGGGATCCCGCAGATAATAAATGAGTGCATCATCCACTTGAACATCAAAAAGCGTATTTCCCGTAGCGCGATTTGATATAGTATACAAATCATGGAATGCGTGTAAGGGTAGAATTCCGCAGTCAATTGAAGACCCTGCACCAAGCTGTACCTGCATAGGAAAGTATCTTTTGAGGAGAGAGACATTCGAAACAATAGATGGGTTACCGCGAGAATCTGGTACACGAAACGCGGCGCGTACGGCATTCCACGGTGTATTTCTTTGTTCGTCAGTTAACGCTAGTCCCCGCGAGGATATTATTGCCTCAAAAACTTTATGCCCCACTGGATAATCCCTCCCATCAGCCACATCAATCGGGTGTTTGTCCATAATCTCTCCAGAAAAATAAAGATCACCCCTGGAGAAAGAAAGCCTATTGGGGTCGCGACCATTTTCTTTCCATTTGCTATCATGCAATGCTCGAAGCACATTCTGGAAATAAAAATCTATTTCAGAACTTGGGTGAAGATAGTTAATCCAAAAGTATGGTTTTGTTACTACGAAACGATAGGACCCCTTTTCGTTTTTTTGAACATCGTATTGATCTATAAATTGGATTAGTCTTCTTCTCTGGTCTAAAATTGAGGACCACGGAGGTTGAGACGAGAACCCTTTATTTTGCATTTTATACCACAGCATCCAATTAATGGTTCTATCCCGCCTCCCGTTTATGGGAGTCATTTGCTTTTCCCACTTCTTATAGTAATACTCGGGAAGATTATCAAGAACAACAAAGGGAAGTTTCATAACAATACTTTTTCTTTAGATATTTTATCATATTTTCATATATCTATCACAGGCTGGTTCTAACATCCCTCCTACGCATAAAGCTACGGAAAGGCAAGGCGTCCAGTAATTGGAGTAAGCTGTAACAATGTTATTGAAGATAGTAGTTTGCATACTCTTTTTGTTAGGACATAAACGAGACACTTCACTATCTCGTTTTAGTATCTCATTTGTCTCATTCACAAACCTAAGGCCCCGACCCGAATACCTTGAGCGATCATTAAAGAAAGTGCTAAAATACCATTGTGGGGCCTGCGCCCACGGGCATTTAACCCGAGTGTCCCGTCCTCGCTCGTTGTAGCGTCAGCGAAGACTTGGTTACACAACCATATGTTCAACTTTCTTATTATTTTTTTCTCGCAATATGTTTTATACCTTGTTGCAGCAGGGGTTTTTGTATGGCTTTTTGTCAAGCGCAAAAATGTCTACGCGTTCATCATCGTTTTCGCGCCAGCTGTTTTTAACCGTCTTGTGGTGACTGAGATTATCAGGTTGTTTGTTTATTCCGCGCGGCCGTTTGTCGCGTTACATATGACGCCATTGGTTTCGGTTTCACAGCGCGAATGGTACGGGTCATTCCCATCAGGCCATGCGATATTTTTGTTCTCGCTTGCGACAAGCGTGTGGTTGTATGATAAACGCTTTGGCGCAGCGTTGTATGCATTGGCGCTGGCAGTTGGTATTTGCCGCGTGTTTGCCCTGCTCCACTGGCCTGCTGATATTTTTGCCGGAGCGGTGCTGGGCATTATATTAACAATTGGAGAGATTACTGTGTTTAGAAGAATGCATTACGCATAGCGTGTTACGCGTTATCAGTTTGCAATAATCGGGTCACGTGTCTGTTTATTATTTTAATCTTGTATCATTTTGTTTTTGTTACATTATGTAACGATCGTTACATAATGTAACGTGTTGATTGTGATATTGTTTTTGGCGTGAATTGAATGAATGACCACCGCCTGTAATTTTACGCAGAACTATTTCGCGCGAGCACGAGCCCGATGATTTCTTTTGCGCCGGCGAGTTTGAGTATGCGGCTCGCTTCCACAAGCGTTGCCCCCGACGTCGCGATATCGTCAACAATGATGATGCGTTTGTGCTGTATGGCGCAATCGCGGCGTACGGCAAACGCCCCCCGGATGTTTTGTTCACGTTCTGTTTTTGTCGCAAGTTCCATTTGGGGTTTGCGAAAATGCATGCGTGAAAGCATTGGCGCATACGGGATGTTGACGCGCTGCGATGCTTCCTGCGCGAGCAATGCTCCTTGGTTGAATCCGCGCCAGCGCATGCGTTTGTGTGATAGCGGAATTGTGGTTATAATCCATTCTGGAGCGTGCGCGTCGCAATAGGGTTTGCATATTTTAATAAAATACTCCGCAAGCATTGCGCCAAGGGGCCGCGCCAGAGGTTCGCAAAATTCGTATTTATAGCGCCAAATAAGATGTTTGAGTAAATTATTTTGGTATGAACTCGCAACGCCTAAAAATCGCATGGGTCCACGGTGAGTCGGGCACTGCGCAAAGCCGGCCAACTTTGTATTGCACACAGGGCAAAACAGCCATTGGTGGCTGCTGATGTTGGCAAGACACGCTGAGCACACGAACCCGTCGGGATTTGTCATCGTGTGTTTTGGCGCGTTGCATGCGATGCAGGAAACAGGAAATACGCAATCCAATATCCAATCCCGGATGCGCTTGAGATGCATATGAAATAGTGTATAATGAAATCAGGAAAATTATCTATGGCAAATTTATCTCAAAGCATTGAAAGTGTGTTCGGAAAAATCAGCGATGTGTTGTTCCCGCCTTCGAACGTGCTCGGCATTGATATTGGCACCACGTCAATCAAGGTGGTGGAATTAAACCAGCAAAACGGTGTTATCACTTTGCAGAACTACGGGATGCTGGAAAATTTCGGGCATTTGGAACGCGAAAACGCGGCAATTCAAACAAGTTCCCTGAAAATCATGGACGAGATGACCGCGTCGCTTTTAAAAGAGTTGTTAAAAGCCATGGGGCAATCGTCGCGTAACGTCGTGTTTTCTCTTCCGGCATTTTCGTCATTTGTGACAGTGATGGAATTGCCGAGCGTGTCGGAAAAAGAAGTGGTGCAGGCGATTCCGTACGAGGCGCGGCAATATGTTCCGTTTCCCCTGACCGAAGTTGTGTTGGATTGGGAGATTTTAAGCCCGCTTCCCGGTGTTGCTGCAGGCAGGACCGAGGTGTTGTTGATTGCGGTGCTGCAAGAAGTAGTAAATAAATATTACCGCATTGCCGAGCTTGCAGGGCTCAAACTGAAAGCGCTTGAACTTGAACCGTTGTCGCTTGCGCGCGCGATGGTCGGGCAGGACCCAACCGCGACCATTGTGATTGATATGGGTGCGCGCGCCACGAGCATTTCAATCGTGGATGAGAAAAATGTGCGTTTGACTCATGATATTGACACTGCCGGGAACGACTTGACTATGTCCGTTGCGCGGGGATTAAATATTTCTCCAATCAAGGCGGAGGAGTTAAAAAGAGCGCGTGGACTTTCGGTTGCGTCTGACCAGCAGTTCTTGCCCGCGCTTATGACGCCGATTTTGGATTCGGTTATCAACGAAGTGAAAAAAATGATGCGGCGGTATATGGACCACACGCGCCGGGATATTAAGAAAGCTGTTTTGACAGGAGGCGCTGTGCTGCCGCCCGGTATTAAGGAATATTTTGCAAAGGAATTGGGCATTGATACGCTTTTGGGCAATCCGTTTGCACATGTGTCGTATAATCATATGCTTGAGCCCATTATCAAGGAATCCGGAAACGAATATTCGGTTGCATTGGGAGCTGCGCTCAAAGGTTTTAAAAAATGAAGTTTTTCCACCTTACATTCCATTGGAATTTTCTATTAAAATCTTAGGAATCAGGACTTCCGAAGTTTTCATGTGATTGAGAAGTACGATATTTATGCATAAACTCGTGCGCAGTATTGAGGTGCAGGGATTCTAAAGGAAAAGGGGGTGTGTCAGTGTATATACCCGTTGTTTTTGACAAACGGGCGGAGTCAATTTTGACACCGCTGAACGTGGTTGAAAATTGCAGTTTATTTTAAAATAACAAAAGGAGAACCATATCTATGTGTTCTCCTTCGAGCCGTATTCAGGCTATATTTAACTGTTGCGGTTCATTTCAGATAAAGCGAGCGTCTCGACATACTGATCAGGGGAAAACTTTTCCTCGATGCACGGCGCATGAGTTGTCCATTTACGTTTCATTGAACACCCTCCTTGGCAGAGTGGTAGCCATTGGCACTCACGGCATTCTGCAAAATGAAGAGGATTTTTCCCAACCCAACTCGACCACCTTGGCATGTCGATTTCAGCAGTCCCATCTTCAAGTATCTTGCCAACTCGTTCTTCTGGTGTAAACTGCTCTCCGCACTTGTATAAATTTCCCCACGGATCAATAATGAACTGTCCGGTGCAGTCGACAACACAGAAGGAGCTTGCCTGGATGGTATTAGCTGGCGGAAAAACAATCCAGCCTTTCCGGGCGGCGATGTTGCTTATCCGCATCATGGCAGTGGCGAATTCTTGCATTCCCATAACTCTTTCCTCACACGGGTTTACCTGTCCCGAGAGTGCTGGGCGTAAGATGATAGACACTCGATTTTTCAACCCTCTTGCATCTAAAATGTCGTATAGTGCAAGAATGTCAATGTCCAACATTTCGCGATGCATGTTAACCCGTAGTGATAC
>MNWK01000001.1 GCA_001872485.1 Parcubacteria group bacterium CG1_02_44_31 | reverse complement strand
TTATCTATTCACCCTTTTTGCATTTTTGTTATATTTGAATGGTTTATTGATTTTGTTATACCTTTGTTATACAAGAATGGTCTATTAATAATATTTGATTTGTCCCTATTTAGAACGATCGTCCCAAATACAGACAAATCAAATTTCTTCATACATGCTTATGTAAGAAATCCGAGTATTTTCCTTTTTTCGAAAAAGTTTACCCCGTCTGAGGGGGTAAACAACGCTGATAATTCCTACATATAAATGAAATGAAAAAAACAAATAAGAAGTTTGAAGTTTCTTTTATAAAATTCCCAAATCAGTCAACGCTTTTTCAAACACCGTAACAATACGTTCCGCATCCGCGTGCGAAAATCGCATGCCCGGCCGATGCACCAAATTCACGCGTACGCTGCGCGCATCAAGAATCTCTTGCGGGGTGACCGATTGCCAAATCGGAATATCAGAAAGCAATTCTTCCAGCGGCTTTCCTGTATGCCCCAACACATCAAGCGTATGCTCAAATAATTGGTTTGCTTCAACCGCAGCTCTGCGGTCTTCTTCGGGGTTTTGCCTTGCAAGCCGCGCCCGAATCGCTTTGAATGTACGCGCAATCTGCTTATTTTTCGCAATGGACTGCGGATGCACAACCTGCCTCACTGCCGCGGCTTTGATACCGATAAGATTCATACGAAGTATCAAATACACAATTCCTATAAACAGCACCACGCTTGCAAGCAAACTCACTGCCTTGATAAGCGATACGACATCCGCAAGCGCCGGCGATGACGCGAGCGCATTAAAATATCCGCGAATATCCTGCATCATAAAATAACTAACGGACGACGACGAATTGAAAAATGAAAGTTGGTTAAGATAATTCATGATTTTGTTGCGCGATTATTTTTTTCACCGCGCGTTCAACTTTTTTCGCATCAAGTTTTTTTTGCATGCGCTTCATCACCTGACCAATGAAAAAATTCATCACCTGCGTTTTGCCTGATGTGTACTGCGCAGCGATCTTGGGATTTTGCAACACCACTTCCGAAACCACGCGGTTCAATTCATCATCGCTCACGTCATCCAGTTGCGTTGCCTGCTGAAATGTATTGCATATTGTCTCATATGAATCAGAAAACAGGTTAACTTGTATACGCTTATGCACTAAAAAATTTACGCACATACCAACTGCCAAGCCTGCCGCGTCAAACGCTTGGAATAATCCTTCAAGCCACGTTGCTTGTTCTGGTTTTTCGCACAATTGTCCGGCGTATTCTGGCAACACTCCATATTGTTTTTGCCAACGACTGAACACACCGTCCATTGGCTCGGGCATCGCTCTTTGAATTGCTGAAAGCCACGTATGGCCAACGCGGATCGGCGGAATATCAGGTTCGGGAAAATACCGGTAATCTTCAGCTGTTTCTTTCACGCGCTGGGTAAATGTGATTTGTTTTTCTGCGTCATAGCCGCGCGTTTCTTGAATCGGCGTTTTGCCAGCATCCAAAATTTCCGCTTGACGAGCTACTTCATATGCAATACCCTTTTCCAAAAAACGGAATGAATTAATGTTTTTCAACTCAACTTTATACGGCGGCAACTCCTGATTCCTGATTCCTGATTCCTGATTCCTGATTCCACGAAGCGAGATATTCGCTTCCAGGCGCATGCCGCCTTGTTCCATATCGCATTCAGCAATGCCCAAATACCTGATGATCTGACGCAGTTTTTTCGCATATTCTTTTGCCTGGCTTGCCGAATGAATATCAGGCTCGGTTACAACCTCAATCAAAGGCACGCCGCTTCGGTTAAAATCAATGAGCGTAACATGCTCGCCCTTCGATGTTAACTCAGGACGAGGCTGAGCAGAGTCGAACGCCTCGTTGTTTATTGTGCTGTGCATCAGCTTTGCAGTATCTTCTTCCAAGTGTACACGACGGATTCGTACCGTGCCTTCGCTCGTTTGCACTATGCCGTCGTAACAAAACGGAATATCATATTGGCTGATTTGATACCCTTTGGGTAAATCCGGGTAAAAATAATGTTTGCGGTCAAATTTGGACAACATATTAATCTTGCATCCCAATGCTAACCCGAGTGTGATCGTCGCTTCAATCGCTTTTTTATTCGGAACCGGCAGCGCGCCCGGCAACCCCAAACACACCGGACAAGTATAGATGTTCGGCTTGGGTGCGTGAAACGGGTCGTTTTTACACCCGCAAAACATCTTTGAGCTCGTTTTCACCTCCGCGTGAATTTCCATGCCGATAATTGTTGTATAACTCTCTTTCATGCTTATAAAGATGGTTTTTGTGTATGCCAGTTCGTCCGCGACTGATACTGATGCCCCAACGCAAAGAGCAAATCTTCAGAAAACATTTTTCCCACAATTTGCATTCCAATAGGCAACTTGCTTTGCGAAAAACCGCACGGCAATGCCAATGACGGAACACCAACGGGATTTTGCGAAACTGTATATACATCAACAAGCAAATTCTTCAACGGATCATTGGCAAACTCTCCGATTTTTGTCGCATGCGTAGGAGTAACGGGCATTAACACAACATCGCATACGGATAACATTTTTTCATATTCTTTGATAAATAATGTCCGCGCTTTTTGCGCTTTCCGATAATACTCATCATAATATCCCGTTGATAGCGCGTGTGTTCCCATCATAATTCTTCTCGTAGTTTCTTCGGTAAAATAATCACGCCTATTCCCGTATCGCACCCCATCGTATCGAGCCAAGTTTGAGCTTGTTTCACTTGGCCCAATAAGGTAGTAAACGGGAATTCCATAATCAAACAAAGGCATGGAAATATCTTTTATTATTACGCCCATATCCTTGAATACCTTTTGAGCGTCGAAAATTGCCTGCCGTATATCCGAATCCAAACCGTCGCCATAAAACTCTTTGGAAATTCCGATAACAACATTCTTGACTTTTTTGGTTTGCATAATATTCACGTAATCCGGAACATCATTGGAAGAACTTGTGGCGTCGTACGGGTCTTTCCCTGCTATCACACCAAGAATTACCGCACAATCTTCCGCTGTTTTCGCCATTGGACCGACCGTATCAAATGATGAAGCATACGCAATGCATCCATACCGCGAAACTCTTCCGTACGTAACTTTCAAACCCGTTATATTGCACCACGCGGCAGGATTTCGAATAGAACCGCCCGTGTCTTCGCCAATTGCAAAAACCGCCATACGGGCCGCAATCGCAACCGCACATCCTCCGCTTGAACCTCCTGCAACTCGTGTTGCATCCCATGGATTTCGCACAGGACCAAAATCAGTATTTTCTGAAGTTGCGCCATGCCCCCACGCATCCATATTCATCTTCCCAATTAAAATCGCGCCCGCATCAAGCAATTTTTGCAGCACAGTCGCATTGTACGGGGATATAAAATCACCAAGCACCCGCGATGCGCATGTTGTCCTTATGCCGCGCGAAACATACGTATCCTTTAACACAAAGGGAATTCCGTACAAAAGCGAGGACGAAGAAATCGCTTTGTCTTTTTCCATTGCTTGTTTGAGCGCCGCGTCTTTGTCAACAACCGTAATAAAGGCATTCAGTTTCCTCTGCGATTGTTCAATATGGTCATAACATTCCTTAACAATATCAAACACGCTGAATTCTTTATTCACAAGACCTTTATGCAACTCTTGAATCGTCTTATCTAATAACATATGAAGCATGTCTTAAAATTCTTTCAAAACAGCATCAACGACAAAAAATCCATTATGTGTTCTTTTCGCATTACGCAGCGCCTCGTCTTGCGATAGCATTCTTTTTTCGTCAACCATATCGTCCCGCATGACATTTTCCAAGCCGGTTACCTGCGATGTTTCCATTACGCCATTCGTTTTCAATGTTTGAATTTTTGATATATACCCAAAAACAGAAGCCAGTTGCGGCTGAAATTTTTCTATTTGAGTTGCGGAAAGATTTAATTTGGCGAGCTTTGCAATATGCTCAATAATTTCTTTGGAAAGAGTACCTTTTGACATATAAGAATTATACTCTGCGCCTGTATCATTTTCCAATGAACGCGATAAATCTTTTTTCATCAAGAATTGCCACGCCCAGTTTTTTCGCATTGTCATATTTTGAACCCGGGTGTTCGCCTGCAACCACAAAATCCGTATTGCGCGAAACTGATTCTGAAATATCTCCGCCGAGTTCCCTGATTTTTTGTTTTGCCTGCTCGCGAGTCATTGATGTTAATGTACCCGTGAGCACGAAAACTTTACCGGATAACTTTTGATTTGCCATTTGCAATTTGTCATTTGTAATTTTCACGCCTGCGCGCTGCAGTTTTTCCAGCAATGCAATATTTCGCTTGTCGTGAAACCAATTGTAAATACTCTGGCTCACTTTGGGCCCAATGTCAGGGATCTGCTGCAAATCTTCCAACCTCCACGCACATGCAATTGCCGCGATATTCTTTATGGTTAATTTGTATTTATTCGTATCATTCGTACCTATTCGCATATTGGTATCGTGTACCAGCTGCTGTGCAAGCAGCTGCGCGGTTTCCTCTCCAACATGCAAAATCCCCAAGGCATACAAAAATTTGTCAAGCGCAATAATTTTTTTTCGTTCAATTTCTGATACGAGATTTTCCGCTGATTTTTTCCCAAAACGTTCAAGCTCCGCAATATCGTCGCACGACAATGAAAAAATATCAGCAGCATTTAAAATCATTCCGTTTTCAATAAACCGTTCCAAAATCTTCGGTCCCAAACCGTCAATAGCAAAGGCGTTGCGCGACACGAAATGTTCCAATGCCCTGCGCTGACGCGCGCCGCACAATGGATTGGAGCATTTATACATCACGCCATTATGCACAATTGCAGCGCCGTCAATCGGACAAAGCGTTGGAATGCGAAATGATTTTTCTTTGCCCGTCCGAAGCTCGGGAAGAACCTGTATGACCTGTGGAATCACATCTCCCGCGCGCGACACAATAACCGTATCTCCAATTTTCAGGCCCAAACGCTCAATTTGGTCAAAATTATGAAGCGTTGCATGCGTAATAGTAATGCCGCCAACCTCAACTGGATGAAGCACCGCAACAGGTGTGAGATTTCCTGTCCTACCAACCTGTACCACAATATCACGCACTATAGTCGTTGCTTCCTTTGGGGAAAATTTGTATGCAATGCCCGCGCGCGGAGCTTTACCCGCTACGCCACCGCGTTCAAATATCGCGTTGTCGTTTGCCAACACTACAATGCCGTCAATGTCGTATGCGAGCTTGTCGCGATGTTTTTCCCAATAGCCGCGAAACGCAAAAATATCCGCAAGCGTTTGCTTGACCCTGTTATGTTCGTTGATATGAAACCCCCATGATGCCAATGCTTTATGTTTTTGTTCGTGCGTGCGCACCGATGCGGGAATGCCTTGCACAATTTCATACTGAAACGATTTCAAGTTCCGCGATGCGGCAATCGCGGGGTCAAGCTGCCGTATGGAACCCGCTGCGAGATTGCGCGCGTTCGCGTATTGTTTTTGCCCGCGACTGCGCTGGTCGCGGTTGATGCGGCTCAATTCCTTTTTTGTGATGTACACTTCACCGCGAACAGTCAGATGCTCCGGGATTGCGTATGGACCAAGTTGTTCAAGTTTTTGCGGGATGTCAAAAATAGTTTTCAGATTTTGCGTTATGTCTTCTCCAATTGTGCCGTCTCCGCGCGTAGACCCCTGCACAAACATTCCGCGCTCATACACCAGTTCAATCGCAAGCCCGTCAATTTTCAGTTCGCAATAAAACGGTTTGATGTCAGCCCCGAGATACTTCTCAACCCGTTCAACCCATTCGCGCATTTCCTGCTCGGAAAATGCGTCGTTAAATGAAAGCATGGGCACGCGATGCTTTACTTTAACAAATTCTTCCAGCGGCTTTCCGCCAACTATCTGCGTTGGCGAATCCGATGTGACGAATTCAGGAAATTTATATTCAAGCTCTTCCAACTCGTTTTTAAGCGTATCAAACGCGGCATCGGAAATCTCGGGCGCGTCAAATGTATGATAAAGCATACGATGATAATTAATCATCTTGCGAAGCTTTTGCATGCGTTCAAATGCTGAATGTTTATTCATATTCAAAAAATAAGAAGTTCCAACAACCCTCTTATTATAGCGCAAAATACGCTTGTTTTTCAGTCTTTTTAACGGATTTTTATGCCTTTTTAACTTGTAAAATCAAAAGTTCGCGTGAGTTCGGCCCCACACGATACTGACATATATCCCCTGCAACATGGCCCCACAACGCCTTGCCGATCGGGCTTTCATTCGAGATTTTGCCTTGGCTGGGATTGATTTCTTGAGGACTCGCCAACGTAAACTCTCGAATGCTGCCATCGGGCATTTTGACTTGCGCCCAATCGCCTATGGCAATGCTGTTGTTTTGTATGTTGTGTGCGAGCGTTTGATTCATACGAGTTTTATTTTAAAAAATTACTGTGTGGAGTTCCGGCACCACTTTTGCTCTTCGCGTTGTAAAAAGGTGCTGGATAAATAAAAACGACCCTTGTCAGGTCGCTGATAAACATATTGATATTGAAAAACAAAACACTGCAACAATAGTAAACAAAAGCGTATACAATGACATATTCTGACGCACCATAATGGATTGTACAAAAATGGATTGCATACGCATAGTGAATTAGTGTATGTATTATACAAAA
>MNWK01000011.1 GCA_001872485.1 Parcubacteria group bacterium CG1_02_44_31 | reverse complement strand
AATCAAACGGCTCGTATACTGGTGAAGTTTCTCCATTGAGTTTGCATCAAGTCGGCATACGATATGTTATTCTTGGACATTCTGAGCGTACGCGCGCATACGGAGAGACGGATGAGATGATTGGCAAAAAAATCATTGCCGCGCTTCAAGCCGGATTGCGTCCGATTGTGTGTGTTGGTGAAGACAAACATACGCATATCCGCGGCAAACGCGCATCAATGCTTTTTGTCACGAAGCAGCTTCATAATCGTTTGTATCACGGTAAAGATTTTTCTGGCGCAATGCTCAAAAATATTATTATCGCATACGAACCGTCATGGGCTATCAGTACTGTCAGCGGTAATGTTTCGGATGACCCTGCTGATGCGGCGGCTATGACAGGATATATCAAGGACCAAGTTTCTCACATGGGTTTGTCTTCAATTCATGAAGTGTTGTACGGGGGGTCGGTGCATGCGGGAAATATAGAACAACTTGCGGCATATACAATCATTGACGGGTTCTTAGTTGGGCATGCGTCGCTCTACCCGCGCGAGATTCAAACAATGATTGCTGTGTGCGAAAAAGTATAAACCTTTTTGTGTTTATAAAATTAAAATAAATAATACATATACTATGGATCAATCAATGAATATCCAAAATACAGCAGCGCCGTTGGGAAACGGTTTCATGAAAAAAGTGTTTTTGGCTGCGGTTTCTTTATTTTTCGTGTTCGCGGCGATTCTTGCGGGTATATACGCGTATCATATGATTGCGCGGCCGTCAGGACTTGCAACGATTTCTGTAAGCGGCACAGGCAAGGTGACGTACAAACCCGATATTGCTGATATTGATATCGCGATTATCAGCAAGGGTCCAGACGCTTCGTCTGTGCAAAATGACAATAACACAAAAATGACTGCTGTGGTTGAATATCTGAAGAGTCAGGGCGTTACAGAAGATGATATCAAAACAATCTCCTACAGTTTGTATCCTGAATACAAACAAAGCCGCGATGGCGTTGATACATCTCAAATAATTGGTTATACCATGAATCAAGGTTTGCAATTCCGCGTGCGCGATATATCGCTTGTTGGAAAAATCGTGGGCGGGCTTTCAAGTGTTGGAATTAATTCTTTAAACGGCATCAGCTTTGGGTTGAGCGATGAAAAGCTTGAAACATTGAAAACGCAAGCAAAAGACCAGGCGATTACAAAAGCACAACAGGAATTGCAGCGCATGAAAACACAGTTTGGATTTTCGCATGTCCGTTTAGTTGGCATAAGCGATTCTCCGATTGTGCCGATGCTGTATCGCATGGAAAATGCCGAATTCGGGCTGGGCAGCGATGTCGCTGTTTCTGCGCCGATTCAAACAGGAACGGGCGAGGTGATTGAAAACGTTTCGCTTGCGTACGAAATACGTTAAACGTATAACAAGGGTTTGAGAATTCAATACTGCCATGCCGAAAGGTATGGTAGTATGTGTATAGCATACTATGCGATTTCTTTTTCCCGCACAATCGTATTTTCGCAACAAGCGCGTTATGGTTCGCGTTGATTTTAATGTTGATAGCGCGCATGGAAAGATTATTGACGACTTTCGGATACAACAAACCCTTCCAACTATTCGCGCCATACAATCGCAAGCCAAGTATGTGTTGTTGATAAGCCACCGCGGCAGTTTTGAAAAACCCTGTGATGATACTTTAACGCTTCGGCCTGTTGCCCGTCATCTTGCCCGATTGTTGCGGCGCACTGTTTTCTTTTTTGATGGCCCGCTTGGCTCGTTTGGACTATTGAATACGAGAATTCCGAAACATGCAGTGGTGCTTTTGGAAAATATTCGACACTATCGCGGAGAACGCGAGAATAGCAAACAGCTTGCGCAACAACTGGCGCAGCACGCAGATTGTTTCATTAATGACGCGTTTGGCGAGAGCCATAGGAAAGAAGCATCGCTCGTTGCGATTACAAAGTTGTTGCCGAGTTTTGCAGGACCATTAGTTCAGAACGAAATAGCGCATCTTGAAGCGCTCAAAGCGAATCCTGCACAGCCGTTTGTTGTGATACTTGGCGGCGTGAAACTGAAAACAAAACTGCCGCTTATCAAAGATTTTGTCAAAAGCGCGAAATATATCCTTGTGGGCGGCGGGGTGGCAAATACATTGCTTCAGGCGCAGGGATTACGAATTGGGAACTCGGTATGCGATACGGAGTTTATGGAACAAGCAAAAAAACTATTGCGCTGTCAGAAAATTGTTATGCCGATTGATTGGGTGATTGCGGATGCGAAAAAGCAAAAAGTAATAAAGACAATTGCCACATATGTGCCGAACGGTTATGCAATTTACGATATTGGTCCCAAAACCAGAAAGTTATACGCGTCATATATTCACAAGGCAAGAACGATTTTTTGGAATGGGACCATGGGATATATTGAAAAACGGATGTTTGGCCGCGGCACGCAAGCTGTTCAGCAGGCAGTTCTGCTAAACAAAATGGCTCGTACGGTTGTTGGAGGCGGAGACACCACCCCCTTCCTAAGGAAGGGAAATCCGAAATCCAAAATCCAAAATCCTAAATTATTTATTTCCACCGGCGGAGGCGCAATGCTGGCGTATGTTGCAGGCAAGAAATTGCCCGGTATTGAGGCGTTAAAAAATAATAAAACCGCAAAACAAAAATGAAAATGCGTAAAAAAACTTGTTCAAAAGACAACAAGAAAATTGTTGTTTTTTATCACGATGACCATGATGGTTTTGGCGCAGCATGGGCAGCGTGGAAAAAATTTAAAAATAGAGCGCGGTATATTCCAATTGACCACCCAACGCATTTTCAAGATATAAAAAGGTACAATCTTTCTGGAACAGAAATATATTTTCTTGATATTTGTCTTAACAAAGAAGATATGGAACATGTTCGAAGGATTACTTCGCGCGTCATTGTTATTGACCATCATATAAGCAAAAAAGACGTTACAGCATCGTTTCCTGGGTCTGTTTTTGATATTGGTCATTCAGGGGCGTTTCTTGCTTGGAAATATTTTCACCCGCGTGTAAAAATGCCCAAGATTATCAAATACGTTCAGGATATTGATTTGTGGCAATGGAAATTGCGCGGAACAGAAGCTTTATTTGTCGCCTTGCCTTGGACATTTAAATTTAATCACTGGAATAAGTTGGCGCGTATTCTGGAGAATAAGAGATTGGTGATTAAGTATATTCGAATGGGTACCATTATGTTGCAATATAAAACACAGATCATTGATGCAATTATAAAGGATGCAGATGAAGTTCGGATAGGGAATATTCGCGCTTTCGCGGTGAACGCGCCGAGCATAATCCATAGCGAGGTCGGGAATGCATTAACAAAGAAATTGAATGGGGTTCACGTGGGTATTTCGTTTCGTGTAATGAATCATGGGGCTTTCTTATACATTTTTCTGTGTTCTGACGGCGTTGTTGATGTTTCAAAAATTGCTCAAAAATATGGAGGGGGCGGACATAAAAAAGCAGCTGCATTTGTGTGGCCGTTGCGTAAGCCCCTACCGTTTACATTTGTAGGAAACAAATAATTTAAATTGGTATTATTCGTATCATTAGTACCATTTGTATATTAGTATCGTGTTTTTTATGGACAAGATTATTATTCATACCGATGGCGGTTCGCGCGGAAATCCCGGTCCAAGCGCAATAGGCGTTGTCATTGATTTGGGAGCGCGCGGTATAAAAGAATACGCCGAGTTTTTGGGTAGGCGCACGAATAATGAAGCTGAATACGAAGCCATTGTTTTTGCTTTGAAAAAAACAAAGGCGCTGATTGGTAAAGAAAAGGCAAGCCGTGCGCATATCGTGGTGCGTACGGATAGCGAGCTTGCGGGAAGTCAGTTGCGCGGCGAGTTTAAGATTATGGAACAATCTTTTTATCCTTTGTTTATCGCTATATGGAATCTGAAACAAGATTTCAAGCAGGTGCTGTTTGAAACTATACCGCGCGAGAAAAACAAACGCGCCGATACGTTGGTCAACCGGGCCTTGAACGCAGAATTAAAACCGTCAAAGCTGTTTTAGTTGTTTGCGTCTCTTTTCGTACCACTTTGAGGTATTTCACCTTGGATTTTGTTTTTAACAAAACACAGAGAGAAATTCTCATAGGGGTTTACTTTTTCGAAAAAAGGAAAACACTTGGATTTCTTACAAATTACAATAGTATGTATGCATAGCATGTCATAACATGAGCATGTATGTAAGATATGAAGAAATTTGATTTGTCTGTATTTAGGACGATCGCTCAAAATAAAGACAAATCAAATAATATTATTAATAAACCATTCTGATATAACAGCAGGGCCAATATCATTTTGGTTGCGTTTTAAGGTGTTACATACGAACCATTGCAAAATAAGGGTTTTTAAGCTACACTGGTATTCACTATGGACATGAAAGAAGTTGTGAATACGAAAGAAGGTTCGGATACCTTATTGCAGGAAATGTTTGATGCAGGCCTTCATATCGGCTGCAGGCGTTCATTTGTATACCCGAAAATGAAGCAGTACGTGTTTATGTATAAAGGGGATTTGGCAATTATTAATTTGGAAAAAAGTATTGAATTGTGGGAAAAAGCGTTTGCGTATGTGCAAAAACTGATTTCCGAAGGCAAAACCATTATGCTGTTAGGAACCCAGCCTGCAGGCCGAGATGTATTGATAAAATACGGAGAATTATTGCATGTCCCGTATATGACCACGCGTTGGCTTGGCGGAACGTTGACGAATTTTCCAACCTTCAAACAGCGATTGCAAAGACTTCGCGAGCTTGAAGAAAAAATTGTATCGCCCGAGTTTTCAAAATATCCCAAAAAGGAGCAAAGTGGCATGATCGGTGAAGTATCCGACATCAAAAAGAAATTTGACGGATTGGTCGGTATGCAGGCGCTTCCGGATGCGGTCTTCGTGTTTTGCGGCAAGCGGCATCGCGTGGCGTTACACGAAGCTGAACGCATGAAAATTCCTGTCATCGGCATTTTTAATCTTGAAGATAATCCTGACAAGGCAGCATATCCGATTGTGATGAGCGATAACAGCAAGCGCGGCATTGAATTTGTGATGCAAAAAGTCAAAGCGCTGTATGACCAATACCATCCAATTGTAAAACCCGTTGCAGAACCCGAAGGGGAAAAAATTGAGGAGGAACCCAAAGAAACTCTCAAAGAACCCCCCAAGGACGCTGAACGTCCCAAGCGTTCTGAACGAAAACCTTCGCGTCGCGTTGCAAAAGCTGCTGCAAAAGTTGCTGCAAAAGTTGCGTAATCCAATGGTCGGATATTGAAAACAGAGTATTATTTTTCTTATTATGGCATACGCACCTTCCCTTGATGAGATTAGAAAGTTGCGCGAAGCAACGTTGGCATCCATCGCGTATTGCAAAGACGCGTTGGTTGAAGCGCAAGGAAATTTTGATGCGGCAATAAAAATAATTCAAAGGCGCGGACAAGCGATAGCAGCTGATAAAGCCGAGCGCGGCTTGGGCGCGGGAATTATTGACTCATACATTCACAACGGCAAGCAAATCGGCGTGTTGCTTGACCTGCGATGCGAAACCGATTTTGTTGCCCGCAACGAGGAATTTTTAAAACTTGCGCATGAATTATGTTTGCAAATTGTTGCGTCAAATCCCCAATGGCTTTCGCGCGAAGATATTCCCGAGAAGATAATGAGAGAAAAACAAAAACAGTGGGAACAGGAATTGGAAACCGCAGGCAAAAAAGGCGAGGTGATTGAAAAAGCAATGCAAGGAAAACTTCAGACATTTTACAAGGAAACATGCTTGTTGGATCAGCCATACATCAGAGATGAATCGCAAACCGTGCGCGATATAGTTGTAATCGCCATAGGAAAAATAGGGGAGAACATCAAAATAAAATCGTTTTGTCGATTTGCTATATGATCTGGGATTTTATCCCGCAGCTTTTAATCGTGATAGGGGTTGGAGGAATTCTTATTTTGGTTGTCAGGAAGTCCGGGACGTTGACCGATGAATATGTTACGCAGTCGCTTGAACAAAGCGCCGTGTTCGCGTGGTGGAAGCGCATGTATGATGAAAAAGTAAAACCCAACATCAACAGCCGCAAACTTGAAGAACGGTTTTTGTTGTTTGTTGAAAAAGGATTGCATATTGTTCGCATTCTTAATTTGAAAATTGAGAATTGGGCAAGCGTAAAACTTGAATCAATCAAAGCCATGCGTTCAAAGCCGGAATTTGACGCACAATACTGGTTTTCCGTGCATCGCCTGCTTTTGGAAAAGAAAATCGAGGAATTATTCGGGAACATTCCTGTGCAGGATATTATTGACCCTATCAAAGAAGAAATGTCGCTTAAACGCAAGCGCAAACACAGAGAATCGCTTGACAGATGGTTGAATCTTGCGCGGTTTTATCTTGCTCAAAATCATTTACCCGAAGCGCGCCGCGTGCTTATTATATGTTGGCAGCGTAATCCTTCTGATGAGCGCGTATTAACATTACTTGACAGTTTAATTGTTAAAACCGAAGAGCTAAAAAACGCGCCCATACCGGAAATTACTTTAAAAGCAGAAGAAGCAGCGGAAAAAGATGTTGCGCAGGGCGTAGTAACCGAAGTATCAGAGACACCGAGCTTGCCGAATATACCTACGGGTCAGGAAACAGAACACGAACAAACCAAACAAGAAGTGTCAGCTGAACCCGATGAACCAGAATCTGGTAATGAAGAAAAAATTTGATACAATAACAGAAGTGTCTTTGCCAGCATAGCTCAGTGGTAGAGCGGCGCTTTTGTAAAGCGATGGTCGGGGGTTCAAATCCTCCTGCTGGCTCGATATATATTATGGTCGGTATCAACAAAAAACTAAAAGGAGATACTGCAGAGCTTATTGTGGCAGCGAAATTTATAGCCGACGGTTTCCGTGTTTTATTCCCGTACGGAGAAAATAGTAGGTATGACTTAGTTGCGGAAAAAAATGGCAAATTCTTTCGTGTACAGGTTAAATATGTAACGCCTAAGAATGGCGCATTGGAGGTAAATTGTAGAAGCAGTAATAATTGGTCCGTTATTCATTATTCGAAAGAAGATTTTGATATTATCGGTGTTTTTGACCCTATTCACGGGAAAATATATTTTATACCATCAAAAATGGTAAATAATAGCACAATTAGGCTGCGATTAGAAAAATCAAGAAACAATCAAAAGAAATACGTTCATTACGCAGAAGATTATTCAAAAATACCAACTTTCTAGAAAGGGAGTTTTTTGTTTGTGCCGAGGGTAGGATTCGAACCTACGTAGCCGTACGGCAACAGATTTACAGTCTGCCGCGATTGTCCACTCCGCCACCTCGGCACTCCTTTGCTCCGATATACATCGGAGCTTCGAAGTGCCATCCTGCGCATAAGCTACGGATGGCAAGCAAGTTATCATATAGGAAAGTAAACTTGCTTTGCCTTACGAAGCTTTAGCAAAGTATGGCCCTTCCGAAGCTCAAATGCAATGCGAGCGTAGGAGGGCGCCACCTCGGCGATACGAAGTATTATAACAAAAAGTTTTGAAATAAAAAAGGGGGTTTATGAAAGGTATTGTTTCTGATATACTAACCATAATCTATCTTATTGTGTTGTTATGCGAGAGCTTGTTATCAAACCCAAAAGCGTTTTCCGGCTTGATGTGCGGGAAATATGGGAATATCGCGAGCTGTTCTATTTTTTGGCATGGCGCGACTTGAAAGTGCGGTATAAGCAAACTGCAATTGGCGTGGCGTGGGCAGTGCTCCAACCATTGCTCACTACGGTTGTTTTTACGGTTTTTTTTGGAAAAATAGCAGGCATCACCACAGGCAACATTCCTTATCCGGTTTTTGCTTTCACGGGGTTGCTTTTTTGGAATTATTTTTCCAATTTTTTATCCGATGCGAGCGGAAGTTTGGTTGCGAACCGCGGCATTATTGAAAAGGTGTATTTTCCGCGCCTTATTGTTCCTTTATCCGGTATTGTTGTGTATTTAGTTGATTTTTTCATAGGACTTATTATGTTTGGCGTTTTAGTCATTGTGTATGGCGTTCATGTTTCTTTATTGGGTATTGCTTTTATTATACCTGCTGTATGCATCGCAACATTGGCAAGCTCCGGGCTTGGTATGTTTTTTGCCGCGCTGAATGTGAAATATCGCGACGTGCGTTATGCTTTGCCGTTTTTTATTCAATTAATTATGTTTGTTTCTCCTGTGATTTATCCCGCATCGGTTCTTGGCCGCCACCAATGGCTGTGGTATTTTAATCCATTAAGCGGCGTGTTGGAAGGAACCAGAAGCTTGCTTTTCGGGCTAAGCCCTTTGAATGTCCCGCTTTTGCTTTCTTCTGCTGGTATGAGTATTGTTTTGTTTGTGGTCGGGCTTTTGTATTTTAAGCGAACCGAACAATGGTTTGCGGATATTGTGTAAGAATATGACAGTTATTGAAGCGCGTAACATTGGCAAACGGTATTCATTGCATCGCAGTAATGCGTCGTATCGCGCATTGCGCGACGACATTATGAATGCGTTTCACTGGTTTACACATGGTCGCGGCAAGCGTCGTGATACTGATGAATTTTGGGCTTTGCGCGATATTGATTTTTCAGTACAGCAAGGAGAAGTGTTGGGTATTATTGGACCGAATGGGTCTGGCAAATCAACATTGCTCAAAATTTTATCAAGGATTACCCCACCAACAACTGGCGAAGTTAAAATTCGTGGTAGGGTTGGGAGTTTGCTCGAGGTGGGTACAGGTTTTCATCCCGAGCTTACGGGTAGGGAAAACATATTCTTAAACGGAGCAATTTTGGGCATG